>DATCGK010000056.1:0-3352 GCA_036508975.1 Candidatus Limnocylindrales bacterium | reverse complement strand
GTCTGGGTGCACGAGGTCGATGCGGCGCTGGCGCGCGGCGAGGTGCCGAACCCGGCGGCGGGCGGCGGGTCCATGCGGGTCGGGCCGATGCTCCGGTTCGGCTGGTGGGCCCTGCGCCACGGCCTGTTCCGCGTCCCGCACCTGGGCGAGGTGGCCGCCTACGGGGACGGCGCCACGCTGGACGTGCCGGGCGCACCACGCGTGATCCATGTCCCGGGGCATACGCCCGGGAGCGCGGCGCTTCACTTTGCCGGCCACGACGCGCTGTTCGTTGGCGATGCGATGTGCACCTACGCCGTCTCGACCGGGCGGCCCGGTCCGCAGGTGGCGCCGTTCTCGGCGGACACGGAGCTCGCTCTGGCGTCCCTGGCGCGGCTGGAGGGCGTGGGCGCCGCGCTGGTGCTGCCCGGGCACGGGGAGGCGTTCCGTGGCGGTGCCGCCGAGGCCGTGCGCCTGGCCCGGGATGCGCCACTGCCGGGCAGGAAGTGAGTTGATGGGTGCATGGGTCATCGGCGCGGAACCGCAGGCCCGCCCGGATGTGCCGTAGTCCAGGAAGGAGTACCTGGGCGCGCCTCGTGGTCGGGCGATCGCCCCGCCCCCGACCCGCCCTGTCGTCCGCCGTCGCCGGTGCTACCGTCGGCCCGTGCCCGCCCCGCGCCGCTACGTCACCGATGGCATCGTCCTCTCCCGGTTCGACCTGGGTGAGGCCGATCGCGTCCTGACGCTGATCACGCCGGAGCACGGCAAGATCCGGATCATCGCGAAGGGCGTCCGCCGAACGACGTCCCGCCTCGGCGGCTCCCTGGAGCCATTCGCGGAGCTCAACGTGGCACTCGCTCGCGGCCGCACGTTCGACGTGGTGACAGAGGTCCGCGTCGGGCACGCCTGGCTGAAGCTGCGCGACAACCTCGAGAGCGCGGCCACGGCCTGGTACATCGCGGAGCTGGCGGACCGGAGCCTCGAGGAGCGCCACGAGGCGGAGCCCCTGTACGCGCTCCTGCGCCGCGCCTACGAGCTGCTGGACGCGGGCATGGCTCCAGGTCGCGTGGCGCGCTGGTATGAGATGCACCTGGCCGACGAGCTGGGCCAGCGCCCCGAGGTGGACCGTTGTGTCGAGTGCGATCGGATGCTCGAGGCGACGGGTTCGTTCCGCTGGGTCCCGCCCCTCGGCGGTGTTCTGTGCACCCGCTGCCCCGGCCCGCCGGCCGATCGCGCGAGCCTCAGCCTCGACGCCCTCAAGCTGCTCAAGGCGTACCAGCGCCTGGACATCGAGGCCATCGCCGAGCTGCGCCTGACAGAGGCCACCGAGCGCGAGGTGGAGGGAGCCATGCGCGACTTCATGCGGGTCGCGCTGGAGCGGGACGCGCGGTCGCTGGCGTTCCTGGACGAGGTCCGATCCCGACCCGCTGCCCATGCGACACCGGCCGACACGACCGCGGCCGGCACGACACCGGCCAGCACGACACCGGCCTGACGAGGAGGGGATACACCGTGGTCTTCGACACCGGCAGCGACAGCGACGCCCGAGCCCTCGAGCGCCTTGCCAGGGACACGATCGGCTGGCTCACGACGGTGACCCCGGAGGGCCAGCCCCAGACCTTTCCGATCTGGTTCCTCTGGGAGGACGGCGAGGCGCTGATCTATTCCGACAAGCGTGCCAAGCGGAACATCAACATCGCGCACAACCCGAAGGTCAGCCTCCACCTCAACGACGACGGCCGGGGCGGCGACGTGGTGGTCATCGAGGGCGAGGCACGCGTGGACGACACGACCCCGCCCGTCCCCGCGCACCGCGCCTACCTTGCGAAGTACGGCGACTGGATCGTCGACACCCTCACCTCGGCCGAGGAGATGGCCACCATCTACAACGTCCCGATCCGGATCCGGCCCACGCGCGGCCGTGCGTTCTAGCCGCGCGTTGCAGGGATGAGCACCCGGCGCCGAGCGGCCCTCGCCGAGGGAGCCCTTGCCCTGGGAGCGCTGGCCGCCGCCCGGCCGGCGCTGGACGCCCTGGTGGGGCGCGTGGAGCGGGGGATGAACCCGGTGGGCCCGACGCCGTCCGAGCCGGTGAGCGCACGGGCCGCCGACCTCCACGCCACCCTTCGTGTCGCCGATCTGCACGCTGACAGCCTCCTGTGGGGGCGGGACCTGCTGGTCCGCGGCGATAGCGGGCACGTGGACGTCCCGCGGCTCATCGAGGGCGGGGTGGCGCTCCAGGTGCTGTCGATGGCGGTCAAGACGCCGCGCGGGATCAACATCGAGCGCAACACCGACAGGACGGACCAGGTCCTGGCGATCGCCCTCGCGAAGCGATGGCCGCCTGCGACCTGGCGCCGGCTCCTGCCGCGGGTCATCCACCTTGCCGCCCGGGCCCAGCGGTTCGCGAACGAGTCGGACGGCGACTTCCGGATCATCCGGTCGCCGGCAGACCTCGCGGCCTACCTGGCCGAGCGGGCGACCAACCCCGCCATCACCGCCGGCCTGCTCTCGATCGAGGGTGCCCATGCGCTCGACGACGACCCGGCGAACGTCGAGGTCGTCGCGGCTGCCGGGATCCGCATGATCTCCCCGGCCCACTTCTTCGATACGGCTTTCGGCGGCTCCGCGCACGGGGTCGAGCAGGGCGGGCTCACGGAGAAGGGCCGCGAGATGGTCCGCCGGATGGAGGCGCTCGGCGTGATCCTCGACGTCGCACATGCATCGGCACGGACGATCGATGACGCGCTCGTGATCGCGACCCGGCCGGTCGTGGCCTCGCACACGGGCGTCCGGGGCGTCTGCGACAACGCCCGAAACCTGAGCGACGAGCACCTCGACGGCATCGCGGCCACGGGTGGCCTCGTCGGGATCGGGTTCTGGGAGACGGCCAGCGGCGGCCCGCAGCCGGCCCACATCGCCCGGTCCATCGCCTACGCCGTGGGGCGGATCGGCGTGGACCACGTCGCGCTTGGCTCCGACTGGGACGGCGCGGTCCAGGTGCCGTTCGACGCCGCGAACGTGGTCCGCCTGACCGACGCGCTGCTGGTCGCGGGCCTGGACGAGGCCGCGATCCGCGCGGTGATGGGCGAGAACATCCTGCGCCTGATGGCCTCCGCGTTGCCCGAGGCCTGAACAACCGGCCGGACCCGGCCAGGGACCTGGACACGCGCTCTGCGCCGGTCACGCGCTCTGCTAGGATCGGCCTCGTCCCGTCCTCGAACAGCCAGCCCCATCGTGCGTCCCTGCCTCGGCCGCGCGACCCACCGGAGCCTCCCTTGACCGCCGAACCCGCACACCCGAACGACGTCGCGCCCGCCGTCGCGAACCTCGACACGATCGTCAGCCTCTCGAAGCGCCGCGGCTTCATCTTCCC
>DATCGK010000055.1:0-3186 GCA_036508975.1 Candidatus Limnocylindrales bacterium | reverse complement strand
GGCGGCTCGTTCCTGCTGGTGGATATCGGCACCAACAGCGAGATCATCGTGTCGGATGGGCGCCGCGTCCTGGCAGCGTCCAGCCCGGCCGGCCCGGCGTTCGAGGGCGGCGGCGTCCGGTACGGGATGCCGGGGGCCGATGGCGCCATCGAGGCCGTCCGCCTCGTGAACGGTGCCTTCGAGATCAGCTGCATCGGCGACGCGCCACCGGAGGGGATCTGCGGCTCCGGCCTGGTGGACCTGCTGGCGGAGCTCCGGCGCCATCACCGGATGTCGACCCGGGGCGCGTTCGCGGACAAGGCCACCGAGATCCAGCTGGTGCCGGAGCCGCGGATCACGCTGTCGCGGAGCGACGTGGGCCACCTCTCGATCGCCAAGGCCGCGACCGCCGTTGGCCAGCGGGTGCTGCTCCGGCGTCTCGGCCTCCGGCCCGAGGACCTGGACAATGTCTACCTCGCGGGCGGGTTCGCCAACGCGCTGGACGTCGAGTCGGCGATCGAGATCGGGCTCCTGGTGCCGGCCCCGCTCGAGAGGATCGTCCGGGCCGGCAACGCGTCCATCGGCGGCGCCCGGTCGCTGCTACTGTCACGGCGGAAGCGCGCGTCGCTGGATGCCCTCGTCCGCCGCATCGAGCACGTGGAGCTCGAATCCGAGCCAGACTTCTTCGACCTGTTCACCGACGGCTGCCTGTTCGAACCGATCATCTCCTGAGGATGCCGATGAGCCCCGCTCGATCCCGCCACACCGAATCCGATCAGCCGGTGACCGACCCGGCCGCGGGGGCTGCGACGCCTGCCATCGGACCCGGGGCGCTCCGCCGGGTGCTGGCAGATCCGGCAGGCTTCGCCACCGTGGTCGAGCTCGTCCCGTGGGCAGGGGTGCTGGGCGACGCCCGCGGCCAGAAGCCGCTGAAGACGGCGGCGGACCTGGCCGGCAACCCGCGCATCACCGCGCTCTCGGTCACGGACAATGCCGGCGGCCACGCGAAGCTTGCGCCCGACGTGCTGGGCGAGGAGGCCCGCTCCCGCGGCCACGACGTCATCGTCCACGTCGCCTGCCGGGACCGGAACCGCAACGGCATGCAGAGCCTCGGCTGGGACCTGCTCTCCCGCCGGCTCACCACGGTCCTCGCGCTCACCGGGGACTACCCGGTGGAGGGCTACCAGGGTCTCGCCCGGCCCGTCTTCGACATCGACTCCGTGGCACTCCTGGCGCTCCTGCGTGTGCTCGGCGAGGAGGCGCTCGCCAAGGCGGCAACCGATGGCGACCCGGATCCCGACGCGCACCGCTTCTACCTCGGCTGCGCCGTGGACCCGTTCAAGCGTCTCGAGCGGGACCTCATCCCGCAGTACCTCAAGCTCGCGATGAAGGTCCGCGCCGGCGCCGACTACGCCATCACCCAGGTCGGCTACGACGCCCACCGCCAGGACCAGCTCCTCCGCTGGATGCGGCGCGAGGGGATCGAGCGGCCCGTCGTCGCCAACGCCTACATCCTCAGCGCCCCCGTCGCCCGGGCGTTCAACGCGGGACGGGTCCCGGGCTGCGTCGTCCCGGACGAGCTGCTCGCCATCGCGGAGAAAGCGGCCACCGGCCCGGACAAGGGCCGCGCGTTCTTCCTCGAGTTCGCGGCGAAGCAGCTCGTCGTCTCGCGCGGCCTGGGCTTCCGGGGCATCTACCTCTCCGGCCACCGGGACGCCTCGGAGATCAGCCGCGTCCTGGAGATGGCCGACGCCCACGACCCCGCCGACTGGCGATCCCTGGTCAAGGATGTCTCGTGGGCGCTGCCGGGCGGGTTCCAGCCCTTCGAGCCGGACAGCAACGGCCTGTCCACGGACCAGCTCGGCCGGGCCTACGCGGCGTCCTTGACGCCGGCGGCTCGCAAGCGTGCCCGTCGCGGCGTCGACGCGTTCTACAAGGTGAACCGGACGCTCCATGCCCGCGTGTTCGAGGCCGGTTCGCCGGGCTTCCGGACCTGGGCCGGTATCTACGGGAAGATCGAGCAGCTCCACGTCGAGAAGCCGGTCCACCTCCTGGAGCAGGCGGCCAAGCTCCCGATGTTCGACTGCCGGGACTGCGGCGACTGCTCGCTGCCGGACATCGCCTACCTGTGCCCGGAGTCCCACTGCCAGAAGAACCAGCGCAACGGCCCGTGCGGCGGTGCCCACGACGGGCTGTGCGAGGTCCCCGGTCACACCTGCGTCTGGTCCGACGCGTACCGGCGCCTCAAGCCGTACGGCGAGGAGCTCTCGATGCTGGATCGGGCGCCCGTGATCCAGGACAACGGCCTGCGCCGCACCAGCGCGTGGGGGAACACGTTCCTCGGCCGCGACCACTACGCGGCCACTGCTCCAGCTCGCACCGGCACCCTCGCCACTCCACCGCCCGTCGCACCCGTTACCGCACCGGCCATCCCCGCCATCGCTCCCGAGAAAGGATCCAAGTCGTGAGGCCCGATCGCACCGGCACCCCGTTCCTCGTCGTCGGCGAGAACATCCACGCCACCCGGATCCTCAAGCGGACCGGCAAGCATGCCGCCGAGCTCCCGGACGGCTCCGTCGGCATCGGGTTCGACGGCCCCGACGGGTCCCGCCTGATCCTTCCGGTCCACCCGGCGCTGGTCGCGGCGCGCGACTTCGGGCAGGGCAAGATCAAGCACGTTGCCAGCGCGATCCGCTGGGGCCTCGACGGTGGCGACCAGGCGGAGACCGCCGCCGCCTACATCCAGGTGCTCGCGGCCCGCCAGGAGCGGACCGGCGCGGACTGGCTGGACCTCAACGCGGACGAGATCGCGTCCGACTCCGAGACGCGCGCCCGGGGCATGGCCTGGCTCGTGGAGACGGTCGAGGCGACCGCCGGCATCCCGGTGTCGATCGATTCGTCGGACGTGGCGGTCCTCGTCGCCGGCGTCGCCGCCTCCACCCAGCCCGTGGGCCGGTTGCTCCTCAACTCCGCGTCGATCGAACGCCCCGAGGTCCTCGAGCTTGCCGCAGCCGCCGGGTGCGCGGTCATCCTCGCGGCGAGCAGCGCCGGGGGGATGCCGGCCAACGCCGAGGAGCGGGTGGCCAACGCCATCAGCCTGATCGAGGCGGCGATTGCCCGGGCGATCCCGGCGGACCACCTCTTCGTGGACCCGCTCGTCCTGCCCGTTGCGGTTGCGCCGGACGCCCCGGGGTACGTCCTGGAGGC
>DATCGK010000054.1:0-2920 GCA_036508975.1 Candidatus Limnocylindrales bacterium | reverse complement strand
CGAGCGCGCGCGGGTCGGGCACTCCTTGCCGCATGCCGAGTGATGCGGTGAGGATTCCTTCGGCCTCGAGGTCGGCGATCGGGCGCCCCAGGGGCAGCATCGAGATCGCGGCCACCTCCCACCCGCGCCGGTGCAGCGTCTGCGCCAGGTAGCAGACCTGCCGTTCGGCGCCGCCCATTCCGCTGGACGTGATCAGGAAGGCAACCCGACGAGGTCGTGGAGCCTGGCTGGAAGTCCCTGGCATGGCTAGTGGGTAAGGCCGGATCGACAGTCGCACGACGGCGGCGCGACTGTCGTCGGCTGCGCCGACGGCAGCAGGGGGGACCGATGATCGCGCGCCGTCCTCCTGCGCGCATCGGGGGTTGCGGGGCGCCGGATGCGGATCATCGGGCCACGTGGGGATCGCCCGCCGCCAGCGCCAAAGATGAGACCGCTCGCATCGATCGTACCCACGGCCAAAGACTAGCCCACCGCCGCCCGTGCCGGAAGGCGGTTGCTACACTGCCGCCATGCTGTCTCTCGTCGGCCTCTCGAGCCGCGCCACGGCCACCCGCGCACGCCCTGCAGGCACTCTGCGGAGCCCTGCCTGATGCGCGCCCTCGTGACTGGCGGCGCCGGGTTCATCGGACACCACCTCGTGCGCGGCCTGCTGGATCGCGGAGACCAGGTCAGCGTCCTTGACGACTTCTCGACTGGGATCCGGTCGCGGCTCGACCCGTATCGCGGCCGGATCACGCTCATCGAGGGGAGCATCCTGGATCCGGCGGCCCTCGATGAGGCCATCGCGGGCGCCGAGGTGGTGTTCCACGAAGCCGCGCTGGCCTCCGTCGCCAAGTCGATCGCCGACCCCCGGGCCACGAACCAAGTCAACGTCGCGGGGACGATCGAGATCATGCTGGCCGCCGCCCGGCACGGGGTGCGCCGCGTCGTGTTCGCAGGGTCGTCCGCGGTCTACGGCACGCCGCAGCGGCTCCCGTGCAGCGAGGAGCAGCGGGCGTCGCCAACGTCGCCGTACGGAGTGAGCAAGCTGGCCGGCGAGCAGTACGTGCACGCTTTGGGCAGACTCCACTGCGTGGAGACCGTCGTCCTCCGGTATTTCAACGTCTACGGTCCCGGCCAGGATCCCGCGAGCGAGTACGCCGCGGTCATCCCGAAGTTCGTCACCGCGGTTCTGGTCGGGACGCGCCCGACGATCCACGGCACCGGCGCGATCTCACGCGACTTCGTCTACGTGGACAACGTCGTGGCGGCGAACATCCTCGCGGCGTTGCCGGGCAGCCCATCGGGCCTCACCTGCAACGTGGCGACCGGCACTCGGATCACCCTCGTCGAGCTCCTCGACGCGATCTGCGTCGCGGCCGGCCGGGAGGTCGAACCGATCTACGGGCCTCCTCGCGAAGGCGACATCCTCGACTCCCAGGGCGACATCACGGCCGCCCGGCGATCGCTCGGCTACGAGGTCCGGGTCGCCCTCCGCGAGGGGATCGCCAGGACCGTGGAGTGGTATCGCGGGATGCAGCAGGCGTGACGGGAAACCCGGGAGAGCCCCCCGCGGAGGCGGAAGCGCCTGCGGGGCGTGGTGCGGGCCTCTCGTTCCGGTCGATCAGTCGTTCGGCGGCGATCCTGACCGGGGCGGCGGCCGGCGTCCAGGCGATCGGCATCCTTCGCGAAGTGTTCGTCGCGGCGCAGGTAGGCCTGTCGACCGGCTACGACGCCCTGCTCATCGCGCTCGTCATCCCGGCGACCTTCGCGGGCGTGCTGACCGCCGGGACAGTCGTCGCCATGGTGCCGGCCTACCTCGAGGTCCGCGACGCCCGGGGCCGGCCGGACGCCCGCCGGCTGGCCGGGGCGATTGCCTTCTGGGTCGGCCTGGGCGGGCTCGCCATCTGGCTGCTCCTCGAGGCCTTCGGCCCCGTGACGATCGCGATCGCCGGTCCGGGTCTCGACGAATCGGGCCGGGAGGCAGCGGTCACCTACCTGCACGTGGTCGCACCGCTGGCGTTCGTGATGGCGGTCTCCGCCATCCTCTCCGGGGTCTGCCAGGCGGAGGAGCACTTCGCCGCCATCGCGGCGTCGAGCTTCGCGGGCGCGGCCGTGAACCTCGCGACGACGCTCCTGCTGTGGCGGTCCCTCGGTCTCGGGGCGCTGGCGTTGGCGAACCTGCTCGGTCCGATCACCGCGGCCGCCGTCCTGGTAGTGGCGGCCCTGCGCTCGTCGATCATGCCGCGGCTCGCCGTCTGGACGACGCGGGATGAGCTCTCCGCGTTCGCCCGGCACGCCGCCCCGCTGACGCTCAGCAGCGCGATCCTGCAGTTCAACGGCGTCGCGGATCGCGCTATTGCCTCCCTCATCGCTCCCGGCGCGGTGAGCGCGCTGCGCTACGCGGACGTCCTGGTGCGGACGCCAATCGGGGCGATCAGCCCGGCCTGGGGCTCGGCCCTCTATCCGTCGCTCGTCCGCGTGGCCCACGAGGGGGGATCCGGCCTCGGGACCGCGATCTCGCGGGCGCTGCGCTACGTACTCGCGGCATTCGTGCCGATCGCCGTGCTCACGATCGCCGTGGCGCCAGTCGCGGTCGCGGTCGGGTATGGGCGGGGTGCCTTCAGCCAGACCGACGTGGCACGGACCGCCGAAGCCGTGGCTGCGTTCGCCCCCCTCATCGTCGTCATGATGTGCTACGCGCCGTTCTTGGGCGCCCTCAACGCCCGTCGGCGGGGCGGCGTCCTCCTGGCTGGGGGCGTCATGAATGCCTGCCTCAACCTGCTGCTCGACATCGTCCTCGGGGTCACGCTCGGGTCTGCGGGCATCGCGCTGTCGACCTCGCTGACCGGGATCGTCGTCCTCGCATTCTTCTCGCGCCGACTGGCGCGGTCGGAGGAGGACTTCGCGCTCGCGCCGATCTGGCGGACGCTCGTCCTGG
>DATCGK010000053.1:0-7554 GCA_036508975.1 Candidatus Limnocylindrales bacterium | reverse complement strand
AGGTTGACGACGGCACCGCTGAACTGCGCCTCGCCGAGGTCGAGCCCGATCAGGTGGCGACCGTCGGGAGCAACGCGCAGCAGGATGGGTGACTTGCCCCCGCTCGACTGGCCACGACCGACTTCTTCGATCAGGCCGTCGTCGATGAGCGTGCCGACGAGGTCGCCGACCGAGGTACGCGTCAAACCGGTGAGCCGGGCCAGGTCGGCGCGCGAGAGCGGACTTTGATCGTGGAGTGCGCGCAGCACCAGCTGCTGATTGAACGTTCGCGTCTGCTGGTGCGTTGCCTTTTCGGGCAGCACCGTCGCGCTGGCGCTCATCCGGGCGGGCACTCCTGCAACCGTAACCACCCCTGACCCTTGCCGAGGGCGCCTTTGGCAAGAGACTTGACAAAGCCGGATGTTGCGCCCGCTGTAGGGCTTCGTCAAGTCGGTGGACAAACCAGAGCTAAGGCCCGCCGCCGCAGCCTCTCAAGTTCGGTGGTCTCGCCGTCGGGCCATCCGCTCGCGGCTACGAACGCGCGCGAGTCCTTCGGCGCAGTGATGGCAGTACCGTTGAGCGGGCGAGCGCCGCTCGATCACCCGCCTGCAGCCCTGGCACTCGATTGGCGTAACCTTCAGCCATGCAAGTGAGCGGCGAGGGCGGGGGAGAGCCAGCTCGCTCGTGGGCTCGCCTCGGGTTTCCAGTAGACGGGAGGCTCCAGCCCGCCGCAGCCAATCTCCCCTGCACGGGCATGCTCGTCTGCGTGCGTCCGTGGTCGATGGATCGAGGAACCTGATGTCTACCCGGAGCGGGACCGCATGCCCCACCTGAGCGGGACCCCGACGCTGGTCGGGCTCATCGGCCATCCGGTGGCCGGCAACCCCACGGGAACCATGATAGAGGCGGCCTTCGCCGCGGCCGGCCTGGACTGGCGCTACGTCTCGATGGACGTCGCCCAGGGCGGGCTCGAGGCCGCCGTCGCGGGTCTCTCGGCGCTGGGCTTCCGCGGCTTCAACGTCACGATGCCGTACAAGGTGGCCATCCTGCCGCTGCTGTCGCGCCTGACCGAGGCCGCGGAGCTGATCGGAGCCACGAACACGGTCCTCCGCGACGGAGACGGCTGGGTCGGCGAGAACACCGACGGCAAGGGGTTCCTGGCGGCGGTCACGGAGGTACTCGAACCACGAGGCGCGCGGGTGTGCCTCCTCGGCGCGGGCGGAGCGGCGCGTGCGATCGCCGTGGAGCTGGCGCTCGCAGGTGCGGCGTCGATCGGGATCGTCAACCGGGACGAGGGTCGCGGCCGCTCGCTCGCCCAGCTGCTGACAAGCCGGACCGCGACGACCGCGACCTGGCGGTCGTGGACCGGACCGCTCGCCATCGAGGCTGGCGTGGACCTCGTGGTGAACGCCACGTCCATCGGCTTTCATGACCCGGATGCAGCGCCCGACGTGGACCTCCGGTCGGCTGGGCAGCCGCTCGTTGCCGACGTCGTGTTCGACCCGCCCCAGACGAGGCTCCTTCGGGCGGCCGAAGCCGCGGGCTGTCGCACGCTGGACGGCCTGGGCATGCTGGCCAACCAGGGCGCGATCGCGTTCCGCCTGTGGACGGGCGTCGAGCCGGATGTGACCCTGATGCGCGCGGTCCTGGCGGGGGCCTGAATGCCGGCCCGTCGATGGGCTGCCCTTGATCCGGGCCGGATGAGGCGCCCCTGACCGGGCCTACCCGGCGGCCGCGGCCGCAGCGATCACCTCGTCGACGTAGGCTGAGATCGTCGGCACGGCGCGCAGCCGCTGCTCAAAGTAGTCGTTCACCGCGCGCAGCGCCTCGTCCTTCACGAGGCCCACGTCGGTGGCCCGGCCTGCCGATCCGCCGCCCGCCAGGAGGTTCGCCCGGACTGCGGCCAGGCTCCGGACCATGTCCGCCTCGGCGGGCCCGTCCAGCGCCGCGACCGCGGCCATGATCAGCTGATCGGCCTGCTGGACCATCATCTCGGTGTCGAAGTCGGCGCCGGGCCGGTCCGCCTCGTCCAGTGTCCGGACCAGCGCGGCGATCTGGTACAGGACCGTCGTCGGCTCGTCGAACAGGTCGCGCAGGTAGGCGGCCTCGAAGTAGCGGCCCGTGAGCCGGAAGATGTTGTACAGGCGCCGGGCCACCTTGCCGTAGTTCGGATCCTTCGTGCAGTACTTGACCACCTCGTGCTCGAGCTGGTCCACGTAGTCGTCCACGGAGTCCGCGGCCAGCTCGTGCACGATCTTCTGGAACACCGGCAGCGAGTCCGACTCGAGGTAGATCTCCTGGAAGTACGGGTCGATGAACCCGTCCAGCGCCGTGATCGAGCCGTCCGGCGCCTCCCATGTCACGTCGAGCATGTTGCTGGCGTTGGCCAGCGTCTGCCGCACCGGGTCCGCCACGATCCAGTCGGCCTTGCACCAGCCGGGATCGGCCGTGGCGTCGGCCCAGGTCAGCTCCGCCGGCGTTCCGTCACGGAACACGGAGATACGACCGGCGGCCACTTCGTCCGCGGTCCAGGCGATCGGGGCGCCGGCCGCAAGCGCCAGCCCGCCGCGCTCGCAGGCATACGGATAGCTGCCGAACTTGACCTCGCACAGCCGGTACGTCGGACCCACCCGGGTGGCGAGCACCTTGGCCCGCATCTCGTCGGCGAGGATGGCGCAGGCCTCCTCCCGGGTCGGCGCGGTGATGTGGATGCGCTCGAAGTAGTCGCAGTCGCCGGGGAAGGTGTGGATCTTGCTCTGGGCAGCGGAGCCGGACAGGGCGAGCGCCGTGCGAACCACCGGCGGCCGGTCCGGGAAGCCGACGATCTCGCCGATGGCCCGGAAGCGGGCGAGGTCGCGGGGCGTGAAGTCGAGCATCGAGACGCGGTGGCCGTAGACGCCGCTGTTGACGTCCACCACGACGTCCCCGCCCAGCGATTCCGTCTGGAGGGCTGCCACCCACGTCGCGGCCTCGGCCTCGTCCAGCTCCACACCGAGCCGTCGCGCGGACTCGATGATGCCGTCGAGCGCCGACCGATCGTCCCCGTCCATCGTCATCGCCTGTCCCTCTGGTGCGCGGTTGGTGCCCGGCAGCCCCGGTCGCGGCCGATCGTTCGCTAGTATCCGGCTGGGCGCCCCGCGAGTTTCGCCCGCAGCGCAGGAGTCCCGTGACCACCGAGACCTGGATCAGCGTGGACATCGAGACGTCCGGACCGACGCCCGCCACCGGGAGCCTCATCGCGATCGGGGCGTGCCTGGTCGATCGCCCGGAGGAGGCGATCGAGCTCCTCCTGCGCCCGGATCCCGCGCTCCCGTGGAGCGACGAGGCGGAGACGGTCCACCACCTGGGCCGCGATCTTCTGCGGCGTGTTGGCCTGGAGCCGAGCGAGGCGCTCGAGGCATTCGCCGGCTGGCTGGAGCGCGCGGTGCCGGCGGGTTCTCGGCCCGTGTTCGTCGCGCTCAACGCCCCCTTCGACTGGATGTTCGTGGCGGATGCGGCGTGGCGCCACCTGGGCCGCAACCCGTTCGGCGCCAGCGGGCTCGACATCAAGGCCCTGTACCTGGGCCGACACCTGGACGAGGTGGAGCGCTGGCGCGACACGTCCCGGCTCCGGATGCGGGAGCGCTACCCGGTGGACCTGCCCCACACGCACGACGCGCTGGACGACGCCCGTGAGCAGGCGGCCATCTGCCGCGCGATCCTGGCCGGCGCGCGCGGTGGCGGGCAGGGCTGACCAGACCGGAGGAAAGCCTACCTCGTGCGGACGCCGACCCCGACCGGGCACGCCACGCCGGTCGCCGTGTGGCAGTCGTAGCCGTCCGGGTTCTTCGCCAGGTACCCCTGGTGGTAGTCCTCGGCGAAGTAGAAGGCCGGGGCCTCGCGGATTTCCGTCGTGATCGCCCCATGGCCCGCTGTCGCCAGCTCCCCGGCGTACAGGTCGCGCGACGCGAGGGCGGCCGCCATCTGGGCCTCGCCGCGCGCGAAGATCGCGGAGCGGTACTGCGTCCCCACGTCGTTGCCCTGGCGGAACCCCTGGGTCGGGTCGTGCGACTCCCAGAACACCTGGAGCAGGCGCTCATACGACACGACGGCCGGATCGAAGACGATCCGGACCGCCTCGGCGTGGCCCGTGTGGCCGGTGCACGTCTCGCGATACGTCGGGTTTGGCGTCTCGCCGCCCTGGTAGCCCACCGCCGTGACCCAGACCCCCGGGATCGACCAGAACTTCTTCTCGGCGCCCCAGAAGCAGCCCATCGCCACGTCGGCGATCTCGAAGCCATCGGGGTACGGCCCTGCGAGCGGGCGGTCGCTGACGAAGTGCGTGCCGGGTGCCTCGAGCGGTTCGGGACGGCCGGGCAGGATCTCGCTTGCGCGAGGAAGGGATGGCTGGCGGAACAGGAACTGCATGGGACGACCTCCGTGGTGAACCCGCAGTCTAGTCGCGATCCGTGACAGCCCGGTCACGAAGGCTCGCCTCCCGCTCTGCCGCGTCCCGGGTGTCGCGTACCGCCGGGGGTGGTGGCTACCGGTTGTGGCGCGCCGAACAACGAAATCAGGCAGAAGCGAGGCTGGTGGGGCCCAAGTTGCCGAGGGCCGATGCAGCTCCGCCGCTGGCCTTGTGCTCTCGTCGGCGCCTGCCTCACCGGCCCCGGCGGACCGCCCCGACGATCAGCAGGCAGCCCACGGCGATGACCGCCACGGGCCAGACGAGCTCCCATGGGATGTGGATGTACTCGTCGATCAGGAACCAGACGCCCAGCAGCACCAGCACCGCGCCGGCGACGAGACCGGCGTTGGCGGCCGCCTGGGAGCCGGACCAGCTCGAAGGGGGAGCGGGCCAGGCCGGCGGGGGCGTGTTCCAGCCGGTGGACGCGGACGGGTCGGAGCCAGGGATGGGATCGGGACCCGCGCCGGGACCCGCGGCCGGCCCGGGACCGCCGCCCGGTGCCCAGCCCTCGACCGGGTCGGCGCCCGGCGGTGAAGCCCATGCGCCGGTGTCATGCGGCCGGGGGACCCAGCCGGGTGGCGGCAGCGGGACCACGATCATCATCACGAAGTAGACGAGCACGAAGATCCCGCCTGAGAAGATCCCCAGCAGGACCCACGCGACGCGGATCAGCGACGGATCGATGTTGAGCCACGTTGCAAGCCCACCCGCCACCCCCGCGATCACGCGGTCGGACGGGGAGCGGTAGAGCCGATCAGCCACAGCCGGCCTCCGGGTTGAGAGTGATGCTGCCGAGGTTTGCGTCGGTGTCCAGTTCGATCAGCGGCGTCGGGGTCGAGGACCCGGGCCGGGTCCAGGTGTCACCGGCCCGGACAAGCCCCCGATCCGCGAAGTTGTCCGAGCCCAGCGCTTGCTGGCCCGTGTGGATCACCAGGCCCACGCCGTCGGGGACGCACACGTCGATCGACCCTGCGTTCACCGACAGGGTCCCGCGCAGCGTGGGCGCGGGCACCGGGAGCGAGATGGCCAGGGAGCCGGCATTGACGCTGGCGCTGAGCGAGCCCGTCTCGATCAGGCCCGAGGCGTCGACGGTCGCGTCACCCGCGTTCACCGACACGCTCAGCTCTGGGACGCGCATCGCGGCCAGGCCCGCGCGTGCGGACCCGGCATTCACGGAGAGGCGCAGCGCCAGGCTGACCTGTCGCGGCAACTTGATGTTCCACCGCGACCCGGCGATGCCGGCGTTGAAACCGTCGTGGGAAGGCGACCGCACCCGAAGGCTCTGCGAGGACGCCAGGATCTCGGGAGGTCGGCCACCGTCGGCGGTCCCGACCACGGTCCAGGCTGAGCCGTCCGCGCTCGTCACGGCCAGCTCGCCGCAATTGAACTCGAGGTCGGCCCGGGCTTGGGCGCCGAACGACCCCGCCTGATCCGGGAACGCGGACCCGTTGCCACCGCTCCCCCCGAACCCGCAGGCCGAGATCCCGCCCGCCGACGGGACAGCCCCGGCCAGGAGTGCCCCGCCCATGAGTCCGCACGTCACGGCCACCACCAGCCCGCCGACGACCGCAACCTTCGTCCGCTGGAAGATCAGGCCCAGGCCGATCCCCACCAGGATCAGCGGCCACAGCTCCCACGCTCGGGCGACAACCGCCGGGTCCAGGTATCCCGCACGTACGGCCAAGGGCACGCAGCCGAGGGTGATGAAGAAGACACCCCAGCCCAAGAGCCCGCGATTGACATGCATGGATCACCTCCCCGGCCGCCGGCGGCCACCGGACCATGATGGTGCAGACCCGCGTCGAGCGACAGGACGGACGTCATGTGTTTGCGCCGCCGAGCGGCCCCTGTCAAGGGCCCCCAGCGTGCCCGTGGCCGAGCGGTCGTGGGGACGAGCGCCCAAGGCGTCAGAAACGCTAGCCTTGGCGCACCGGGACGCATGTCGAGTCGTGCCCGGACGGGAGGATCGATGCGCCTGAGCGAGTTCGTTGCCGCGTCCAGGGCTCCGGAGGCGGTCGCGCCCAAGGTGCTCGCGACCCTCACCCCGATGCTGGTTGCGCTCGGTGCCGGTGAGGATCCCCAAGGCTGGCTCGTCTGGGGAGACGAGATGTCGAGCCGCTGGACGTACCTCGCGCCATCGCCGGCCGGGCTCGTCACCTGCCACGTCCGCGTCAACGTCTCCGGCGAAGGGCCCCGGACCTCGGCCAAGGTGAGCCGCTGGAGCCGCGTCCAGGTGGGCGAGCTTTCGATGGAGTCCACGCCGGGCGGACATCGTGTCGCGTCGTTCCAGCTGGACAGCCTTGTGCTCCGTGGCGGCGACGCCGACGCCGACGCCGTGGCGGCGTTCGCGATGACGGTGCTCGCGGCGATGGAAGGCCGGGTGGATGCGGGCTGACGCCGCCTGACGCCACTTGACGCCGCCTGGCACCTGCGACGCCATCGTCGGACGATGTGGCTGCGGGGATGCCCGTCGCGCTGATCCCGAACGCGAGCGTCCCGCCCCGCCAGTGGCGCCGTCGAGTTGGCCGACCTGGTGCTCGAACGGATCACGGACCTCGATCCCGGACCCCCCGGCGAGGCCCGCCCGGCCCTGACACGGCCCCAGCGGGATCGCCATACTCGCGTCGTGGCCCAGCCCCTGACCCCCGGCCCGGTCCACCGGCCGATGCGCGTCCGCCTGGTGCGGTGGTTCTGCAAGGCCGCCGTCGGGCTCATCCTCGGCCTGCGTGTCGAGGGACGCGAGCACTTCGCCACGGGCCCCGCGATCTACTGCTTCAACCACCTCAACTGGGTGGATCCGATCGTGCTGCTGGCGGCGCTCCCGGCCCGGCCGCGGTACGCCATGCTCGGGCCGAAGGAGGCCGACATGACGAAGGGAGGCCGGAACCGGCTGATCATGTGGGCCGGGTTCGGCATCCCGTTCCGGCCCGAGAAGACCGACCTCCGCGACACCCTGCGCCACGTGGGACGAGTCCTGGATGACGGCCGGGTGATCGTGGTCCCGGGGGAGGGGAGGATCCACCGCGGCGAGCACGAGCTCACGCCCCTGGCCGACGGGACAGCGTACTTCGCGCTTCGCTCGGGCGTGCCGATCATCCCGCTGGCGATCAACGGCACGAGCTGGCTGG
>DATCGK010000052.1:0-3826 GCA_036508975.1 Candidatus Limnocylindrales bacterium | reverse complement strand
CTATTCATCTGATCCCCCAACTCCGGCCTCCACACCGGGAGAGCCTCGGCCCGCGATGCCGCCTCGCGTCCCGTGGCACCTGTTCAGGACACCCTCCCCAGGAGCGCTCCCGCGGATAGACACGACGTGGTCATCGTGCCGAACGACGATGCCAGCATTACGGAGGCGATTGAACGTTCGGGCCTTCCGGTTCGTCAAGTGAGCGTGAATAGAGCGGAGGACCGTCCGGTACCCCAAGTGCGCAGTCGCAGCCGGCTGGCAAACGAGGATGCGCGAGGGCGTGCGTTCGCCGGCTTGGTGGACCGTCGGGCCCTCGATGCCGCCTACCGCTACGCCACCCTCATCCTCGGCGACCGGGCCGAGGCGGAGGACGCGACCCACGACGCGGCCCTCACCGCCTGGCGCCGGTTCGCCGAGCTGCGGGATCCCAAGCGGTTCGACGGGTGGTTCGGGCGGATCCTCGTGAACGCCTGCCGCGACCGCCTGCGCAGGCGGCGCTGGACAGTGCACGAGATCCTCGGCGAGCGCACGCCCGAGCGCGGGACGGGCGATCCGACCGAGGCCATCGCGGGATGCCAGGCGCTCGCTGCGGCGCTCCGCAGCCTGAGCGCCAATCACCGCGAGATGGTCGTGCTGCGCTTGTACGCCGACCTGACGGTCGAGCAGATCGCCGAGCGCACCGGAGTCGGCGCCGGCACGGTCAAGTCACGCCTCCACTACGCGCTGCGCCACCTGCGCGACGCGCTGGGATCGGGAGACGAGGGAAGTGCGCGATGAGCGGCGACGAACGATTCGAGCGCGAGCTGCGATCCGGCCTGCGCGACCTCGCGCCCGAGCCGGCGCCCGAGCGTCTCGTCTCGCGGGTGGCATCCATTCCCTTCGACAGCCCGGCGTTCGCGCCATGGAGGTCCCTCATGCGGGTCGCAACCGGCCTCGCCACAGCCGCAGTGTTCATCCTCGTCGTCGGCGTGGTGATCATCATGCGCCCCGGAAACGGCCCGTCCAGCGCAGGCGCCCCGGGCGCCAGCGTCTCCCCGTCCCAGCCGGGCCTCGTCTCGTCTACGCCGGCGGCTTCGGCCGTGCCCTCAGTCGCGGCTTCGGCCGTGCCGTCAGTCGCGGCTTCAGTCGCGCCGACCACGGCGGCGAGCAGCCCCGCCGGGGGCCCCGTACCGGCCGGCCTCCAGGTCTTCTCCGTGACGTTCGCCTCGCCCGACCTCGGCTGGGCTCTCGGCACGGCGCCGTGCACCGCCGCGCCCTGCACCTCGATCGTGCGCACCGCGGACGGCGGACTGACGTGGGTCGGCATCCCGGCGCCGGTCACCCCGATCGTCCCGGCCGGCATCGGGGCACAGTCCCAGCTAGGCTCGGGGGTGAGCGTCCTGCGCTTCGCCGATCCGCGGGACGGCTGGGCCTTCGGCCCCGACCTGTGGGCGACCCACGACGGCGGATCGAGCTGGAGCCGCCTGACCATCCCCGGCGCCGCGTCGGCGACGGTGGTCGCTCTCGAGGCCTCGGGCGGCGTGGTACAGGCCGTTCTGTTCGACCAGAACGTGGTGCGCATCGCCTCGAGCCCGGTGGGCAGCGACAGCTGGCAACTCTCGAGCGTGTCAGTGCCGATCGGCGCGGGGCCCGTGCCCGCGGCGCAGCTGGTGCTCGCGGGCACGGACGGCTGGCTGCTCGAGGTCGACCGCACCGTGGTCGGCGGCGCGCGCCTGTCCGGGGGCACGTGGGCCGCCTGGGCACCGCCCTGCGTCAACCTGGCTGGGCCGGCACTGCTGGCGGCGTCGAGCCCGACCGAGCTCGTCGTCGCCTGCGACGTGGGCCAGTGGAGCACACCCCAGGGCGAGCACCTGTACTTCTCGCACGACGGCGGGGCGACCTTCGCGCAGGGCGGGACGCGCGTGCCGATCAGCGGCGCGGGCGGAATCGCAAGCACGGGAGCGAGCTCGATTTTGCTGACGGGAACGACCGCGCAGGGCTCGGCGATCGTGCGCTCGAGCAACGTCGGGCAGACCTGGCAGACGGCGCTTGAGACCGGCAAGGCCTCCATCACGTACCTCGGGTTCACCACTCCCACCCAGGGCGTGGTGCTCACCATCGCAGCGGCGGGACCGGGTTCCAGCACCGGAGGCAGCCTGCTGATGACGCGCGATGGGGGCCACACTTGGCGCCAGGTGATGTTCGCCGGGCAGTGATCCGAGGAGCGTCCCGGACGATCGATCTCACGGGCTGCGCGGCCGGCCCTTCGTCGGGCCGCGGGGGTACTCTGACGAGGGAAGGCATGCATTGACCATGTCGGGGCGACAAGGTCCCATTGCTCGTCGGTCACCTCGAGGATGGCGGCCACGTGGGCGGGGTCCCACGCGGCCGCGTCACGTTCTATGGCGCAACGCGCTCAGGATGAACGGCGACTTTCATACACAGGGTCTTGGTCATGCGAAGTCCGACCGTCTCGATGCGACCATGGCCATCAGGACCACGGAAACCCACACGCTGTTCAGAACGGCCGTCTGACCGGTCTCAATGAAATAGCCCAGGCTCACAAGCGCCGGCGCCGCCGGGACCAGGACGACGAACAGGAAATGGCGTCTTCGGACGCATTCGATTCCTGACGCAAGGAGCACGACGGCCGACAGGAGCATCAGCGGCGACCAGGTCGTCAGCGATATCGGGATGTCGGTCGGCGGGGCCAAGGCGAGCCTGGCGGCTCCCACCGCGCCCAGGATCAACACCACGGCGGCCGCCGCGAGTTCGGGCACCACCCGGACCACTAGCGCGCTCGTTCGACGACATCGGGCCGACCCTCGTTCTCGTAGCCGCTCGTCCTGTGTCGCCCGCAGGCATGGTGTCCGGCCATTGTCCCCAGCCGCAACTCGTGCTCTTTGTGGCGATGTCGCCATCCTAGTCCGCCGGGAAGGCCTGGGTGACCACGATCAAGCCATGCTGCCGGCGTGCGGCGAATGCGTGATACAACTCGGAACGGGCCCGCGCGCTCTTGACGAGGAGCCCGCCCGAACCTATGTTCGGCTCAGCCGCCCACGCGAGCGGCAGGAGGTTTTGGCCACGACCGCACGGACTGGGTCTCGCTCGGGGGACGGATCGACGCGACGCCCGGGCAACGACCCGCTGCTCGTCATGCTGACCAGCGCGGTCACGATGGAGCTGCTCGCCAGCCTGGGCATCGCGTTCGGTACGCCAGGCGCGCAGGCAGGAATGCTGGGCATGCTCACCGTGTCGGTCCCCATGGTCGCCGGGTCCGCGCTCCTCCTCCACCGTCATCCGAACCGACCGGTTGCGCGCCGCTTCTACCTCGGGCTGATCGGCTGCGGGGGCGTCACGGCGATGGTGCTGCTCGTCGGCGCCGTCCTCAACGCGGTCGTGGTGGGCGCTGTCCTCGGGCCCGTGTGCGGGTTGGTCGTTCTCGTCGCGTTCTTCGCCGTATATGGCCGTCACTCCGGGGAGCTAGGGCGGAACACGTAACGACCCGGCCTTGACCGCTATATCTGGTAGGGACCGTCACCGACGCAACAAGGCCCGGCCTACGCGTCCACGCGATACAGGCGCACACCGATGCGTTCAGCGCACGATCCCGGCATCGTGTTGCTATTCGGGCCGGGAAGAGTGATGAATGTGGGTGCCCGATTGCAGAGGAAACCCACATGAACCAGCGACTCCTCCCTGCCGCCTCGACTGGCGATCCCTCAGCCTGGGCGCAGGTGATCTATGCCTTCTTGGCCGAGAAGGGGCGACGCTCCGGTTCACGCCGCACCGTGGAGAGCTACGGCCGTATGCTCTGGCCATTCTTCGCCCGACACGGCGTGCCCGA
>DATCGK010000051.1:0-4952 GCA_036508975.1 Candidatus Limnocylindrales bacterium | reverse complement strand
GCCTCCAGGGCCGCCTCGGCCACGGCGCGGTCGGCCAGCTCCTGCTGCATCTGCACCCGCAGCCGGATCTTCGAGAGGGCATTGCCGGCCCGATTGACCAGGTCCTCGACGAGGCCGAGATCATCCTCGGTGAACGCGCCCCCGCCGGGTTGGTGGCGGAGCAGGACCACGACACCCACGTTGGCGCCCAGGATGCTCAACGGCACCGCCACCAGGCTGTGCACCGGGAACTGCTCCAGGTACGACGACCCCACTTCCGGGAACGCGGCCAGCAGGCGCTCGCGGGTCAGGATCGGAACGAACAGGGACTCACCGGAGCGGATGACCCGGGCCAGGAGGTGGCGGCCGGAGGGGCTGTCCGTGGGCAGTCGCCCAACCTCGCTCAGCGCGGCGGCCAGGCCCGGGTCCGCGGCGTGCACGGCGACGGGCTCGAGGCACTGCCCGTCATCCGAGAGCATCCAGATCACGCTCCCATCGGCCGGCACCGCGCCCACACGCCGCACCAGCTCGTCGAGCACGCCCGGGCGGTCGACTCCGATGGCGGCAAAGGCCCGGGCGGCATCGGCCTGGATCCGCAGACGGGCGGCCTGGGCGCGTGCCCGCTCCTCGGCCGCCTTCTTCGCGGTGATGTCGATGGCGGTCGTCATCCAGTACAGCGGCCGGCCCGCCTCGTCACGCCGCGGCACGCTGGCGATATCGGCCCAGACGGGAGAGCCGTCCTTGTCGAGGAATCGTTTCGTGAACCTGGCCCCGTCCTGCCGCCCGGCCAGGGCCGGCTCCATCGCCCGCTCGGTCAGCTCGATGTCGTCGGGGTGGGTGATCGACTGCCACGTCGCGGACTCGAGCTCCGCCGCGGAGTAGCCGAGCATCTCGCAGAACGCCCGGTTGACCTTCAGTTCGCCGGTGAGCTGGGTGATCGACTTGCCCACCACGGACTCCTCGAAGAAGGTCCGGAACTTGTCCTCGCTCCTCTCAAGCGCCTCCTCGGCGGCATGGCTCCGCGTGCGGTCGACCAGCGCCGCCCGACCCGCCGGCCGGCCGCCGGCGTCGAACGACATGGTCGACTGGACGCTGACCCAGACGGGGTTCGCCGCTATTGCCAGCCGCAGCTCGAACTCCGGGGCCCTGCCCTCGGCGAACAGCTGCCGCTGGTGGAGATGCCAGGCGTCCTGGTCCTCGCGCGCGAGGAAACGGCTGAGTGGTGCGCCGATGACCGCGTCTCGCGAGGCTCCGAGCAGGGTGACGACCGTGAGGTTCGCCTCTCGCACCACGCCCGCCTCGTCGAACGTCAGGAACCCGACCGGCGCCTGGTCGTAGAGGTCGAGGTAGCGCGCCTGCCAAGCCTCGAGCTGGGCCTGGGTGGACCGCAGCTCCTCGTTCTGCATCTCCAGCTCGATCTGGTGGACACGCAGCTCGTGGACCGTCCGGCGCAGCTCGTCGGGAGCCTCGGACTCGGCCGGGTCGGCCCCTCCCGCAGCGGCGGCCTCCTCGGCAAGGCGGCGCAACTCCACCGGGCCCGTGGACGCGCCGACACCGACGGCCGGAGCGACAGCCGACCGACGGCCGCGCGGGCTGGGTTCAGTCTCGTCGCTCATGGGCTCGGTTCGTGGCGAGGGCTGCCTTGCCCTCACGATCGGGAGGGCGATTCTGCCTCGCGCCAGTCTACTCCGAGGTCCGCTTCGCCCTCCATGGCAGCCCTCTCGCGGGGGTGCATGCACGAGCGAAGACGTGACCGGATCGCAGCCGGGCGCGGCGTCCACTAGGATCGCCTCGCGCCGACCGGCGCCCGGCAGCCACGAGGGGACCCCCAGCCGATGCTTCGAGACCAGGCGCGGCCCCCGCTCGGCTCGTCGCCGGGCTGGGATCCCGTGGCGGAGCGGCCCGTCCCTCCGTCGCTGGGGATGCGCCTGGCGCCGGTCTTCGTGTTCGCCGCCTCGCTGGTGCTCTACCTGCGGACGCTCCTGCCCGGCATGGCGTTCGACGACTGGGGCGAGATGCAGACCGTGCCCCACGTCCTCGGGATCGCGCATCCGACCGGCTACCCCACGTACATCCTCACGGCCTGGCTGTTCGAGCTGCTGCCGTTCGGGTCGATCGCGTTCCGCGCGAACCTGTTCGCCGCGGTCTGCGTCTCCGTGGCGCTGGCCGCGATGACGTGCACGACGATGCGGCTGGGCGTACGCCCGACGATCGCTGCCGCGATGGCGATCGCGACCGGGGCCACAGGCACGGTCTGGGTGGCGGCTACGGTCGCGGACATCGATCCGTTCCATCTCGCGCTCATGGCGCTCCTCGTGGACCGCTCGCTGGCCTGGGCGGACGGGCGGCGCACGCGTGACCTGGCGCTGGGCGGGCTCCTGGTCGGCCTGTCGCTGGGCACCCACCTCCTGACCCTGTTCGTGGCGCCGTTCTTCGTGGTGTTCGCCCTGTGGGCCGGCCGGTGGACGCTGTGGGAGCGGAAGCGGCTCATCCTGGTGCCCGTGCTGGCGGGGCTGGCCGGCCTGGCCGTCTACCTCTACATCCCGATCGCGGCGAGCTTCTCGCCGCCACTCCCCTACAACCACCCGACGACCGTGCAGGCCTTCCTCTTCCTCGTGACGGGCGAGCAGTTCCGCGGCCAGTACGGCGGCCTGTTCACGGCGGCGAGCCTGGGCGTCCTGGCGGACAGCCTCCCGGCCCTGTGGTCCACGGCGCTCTCTCGGGCGACGGGGATCGTGCCGGTCCTGGGGCTGGCCGGCCTGGTGATCCTCGTGGTGCGACGTCCGGCGTTCGGGCTCGCGTGCGCGGGTGCCCTGCTTGCCGGGATCGATGTCTGGGCGAACTACCTGCGGCTCGAGCACTACCTGCTGGTGCCGTGGCTGCTGCTGGGTATCGGGGCGGCCGTGGCGCTCGAGGGGGCCGCACGTGCGGCTGGGGCCCACCTGCCGCGCCCGATCGATGCCGTCGCAGGCTCCGCGGTGGCCATCGTGGCGGCAGCGTTCGCGGTAACGCTGATCGCCGGCAACCTGCCGTCCGCAGACAGGAGCGGTGACAACTCCGCGCGGACGTTCGTGGATACGCTGTTCGCGGCGCTGCCGGAGAACGCGGTGATCATCTCGTTCTGGGGGCCGTCGCCGCCGCTGTGGCACGCGCAGCAGGTCCTGGGGGAGCGGCCGGACGTGCTGGTCGTGGACGACACCAACATCGTGTACGAGGGCTGGGGCACGCGCGAGGCACGGATCGCGTCCGTGATCTGCACGCGGCCCGTGTTCATCCTGCCGGTCAATCCCGGGATCCTCGACCCGACCCGCAAGCTCTATGACGTGACCCAGGTGCTGACCGTCCGGGTGGGGGCGCTGGGGCCGACGGCGGCCTTCGACCTGCCCGTGTACCGCGTGGCCCCGAAGCCGGGGACCTGCCCGTAGCGTCCGGGATCCCCCGCAGCGTTCGGGGTCCCCGCGGCGTTTGGACCTGGCCGTGGCCGAGGCGTACGTCGCGCTGAACGGCTGAAGGGCTGGCCGAGGCCCGGGCGCGACGGATCAGGTGTTCGGATCAGGCCTCGACGGGTCGTGAGAGGGCCAGGAGCATCGCGGGCAGCACGGCCCGGGCCATCGCGTCGGGGTCGGCGTCTCCGCCGGTGATCAGCGCTCGCCGCACGCTCCGTTCCACGACGGCGACCGACGCCTCAACCACGTCCACCGGGTCCACCGTGAGCTCCAGGCCGTTCCTCGCCATGGCGGCCTCGAGGAAGACCACGATCCGTGAGCGGAACCGCTCGTTGGCCTCGAGGAACGGCCGGGCCAGGTCGGGACGCCGCACGGCGTGGATCTCCAGCTCCGTCTGCACCAGCGACAGCTGGCGGTCCACCGGCACAGACCGCAGGATCCGATCGACGATCGACGCCACCGCCGTGCCGAGGTCCGGGGCCTCCGCGAGCTCCTGGTCCACCAGGGCAAGGCTCGCGTCGAGGTGTGCCAGCAGGATGGCATGCTCCCGCTCGACCAGCGCCTGGAGCACATCGTCCTTGTCGGCGAAGTTCGAGTAGAACGCGCCGCGGGTGAACCCGGCCCGCTCGCAGATGTCCTCCACGGTGCCACCGATGACGCCGCGCTCCGCGAACACCTCGCGTGCCGCGTCCAGCACGCGCTGGCGGGTTGCCTCGCGGCGCACGGACCGGCCGCGCTCGCCGCCGGCGGACTCGCCGTCGTGCTCCGCGTCGGGCCCAGGCAGCGGCGCGACCTCCGGCAGCGGCTGGGGCACCACCGCGCCGACGAGCTCGCCGGTGGGCACCACCGCGCCCTCGCGCGTCGCCGGTGCGGGCGCGCCCATCCAGGCCGCCCAGTCTCCCGGTCGCTGCTCATGCCCCATCGTCACGCCCCAATGTCAGTCGATACATATTCGTATCCGATACGTTGACGTATCCGATACTCCTTCGTATCCTAGCCAGTGCAGCCGTCCGCTGCAACCCCTTGCTCCCGCAACCTCATGCTCTTCTTCACCGTCGGGCCCGTGCCTCGCGCTCGCGCCCGGGAGGCTACGAATGTTCGAGCGCCTGGGCTCCTGGACCTACCGCTTCCGCTTCCTGATCGTCCTCGCCTGGATCGTGGGGGCCGTCTGGTGCGCGCGCTTCGCACCGTCCCTTGCAGGCGCGGGCTCCACCGATCAGGCGTCGTTCCTGCCGCCCACCGCTACCTCGGTCGTCGCGCGCGACGCGCTGGAGCGAGCGTTCCCCGGCAGCACGGCCAACTCGTCCGCCTCGATCAGCTTCGAGCGGCCGGCCGGCCTGACGGACGCGGACCGCGCCTACCGTGATCAGCTGGCAGCCTGGATCGTCAGCGCAGATGCGCCCGCCGCCCTCCGCGACGCCGTCACCAGCACGGAGAGCGCTGACTCGCGCCCCGAGCTCAAGTCGATGCTCAGCAGCCCCGACGGCCAGCTCGAGCTGCTCGTCCTCAACCTCAACGTTGCGGCCG
>DATCGK010000050.1:0-2557 GCA_036508975.1 Candidatus Limnocylindrales bacterium | reverse complement strand
ATGCGAGCCCGGGAGAACCCGACAGCCTCCGCCACATCCTGCTGGCGGAGGCCGAGGCGCAGGCGCGACAGCCGGAGCGTCCGACCTTTCATCTTCTCTATTCCCTGCGATGCAAGAAACCCGACCGGCCAGAGGCCCAGTCCTTTCGGACTGGCTCCTGCCGATCGGGTCCCATGTCGCCGGTTAAGACTTGGGCCGAACTCCCGCGCCTTGCCTTCGCGGTTGGCCTAACGATAGCCGATCCGTTGGCGTTGTGCAAGGAACCGAACACACGTTCGGGGCCGACCCGGTTCTCGTTGCCACCGCCACCGGGAGATGACGATGGGGTCCGTATCCGCCTCGGCGGCCATCGCGACGGCGGCAGCCGACCGCGATACGTTCGGTTCGCGGTCGTCCGACTTGCTATGACCGCGAACCAGAGGTAAGACACGCCACCAACCAGATACTCCAGATGGTGGTCTTGATGCCCTACCGCGCGATCAGCCTCCCGTCCGAGAGCGGCCTCCCCGAGACCTTCCGGGTCCGCGTCGACGACCGCGCCGTGGCCGAGTGGCTCCGTGAGCGGGCTGGTCTCAAGCACCGGGGATATCCAGACCACCCGCCTGATATCGACACGCCGACCCTGCGGGCATGGCTTCCTCGGCTCGGCGAGGGTGCCCTGCCGTACTTCCGGGACCTCCCCGCTCGGTCGGCTGGGACTGGGGACGCGCTCGCCTTCCCGGTGTTCACCGCGACGTGGCACCGACCTAGCGGCACCACGACGAAGGTGCTCGTCACCGGCTTCGGCGACGGCTCGTTCATGAGCAGAGTCGTGATCCTGGACGCCTCGGGCGACTCCCCGGTCGACAAGGTGCATCGCCTCGGTCCTGAGATCGACCCCGACACCGTCTGGGCGGAGGTGGAGACCATCGTCGCCGCCATCAACGAGGCGAGGATGGGCTGGGACGCCCGGGGCCCGATGCTGACGACGTACGTCGACTACCTGCGGCTCGATGAAGAGGTCGAAGTAGCCGAGGCGGAGGCCCGGGCGGCAGGACTTCTCACTCCCGAGTGGGTCCACTGATGACCCGCACCATCGCCTACCTCCGCTGTTCGACCGAGGAGCAGGCCGACAGCCGAGCCGGGCTCGATGCCCAGCGGGCAGCCATCCTCGCCGAGGCACGCCGCCGCGGCTGGGACGAGGCCGACGTCACTTTCATCGAGGACGCGGGCTTCAGTGGTAAGAACCTCGACCGGCCGGGCATCGAGACGGCGCTGGACGCCCTCCGCCACCGGAAGGCCGACACCCTCGTCGTCAGCAAGTTGGACCGCCTGAGTAGGTCGCTCGTGGACTTCGCCGGGCTCATGGACCGGGCCAGCCGCGAACACTGGGCGCTCATCGCGCTCGACCTCAACGTTGACACCTCGACCCCAGCCGGGGAGGCGATGGCCGCGATGCTGGCGACTTTCGCCCAGTTCGAACGGCGACTCATCGGCGAGCGGACGAAGTCCGCGCTGGCGGTCAAGAAGGCGGCGGGAGTCCGCCTCGGGCGGCCCCGGGTCATCCCCGAGGAGATCGTGGCCCGCATCGTGGCCGAGCGGTCGTCCGGGGCGACCCTCCGGGCCATCGCGGATGGGCTGAACCGCGACGGTGTCCCGACGGCGATGGGCGGACGGCAGTGGTGGGTCGCGACAGTGCAGGGCGTGCTGGCACAGGCCGGTTCCTCGGCCTCCCCGGCACCCGGCGCCATGGAGGTGAGGGCGTGACGCCGAACGAGGACCTTGTCCCGGGGGCTGGCCGAACGCCTCTTGCAGACCGGCCCGTGCTGACCCTGATCGGCCACGACGGCAACGCCTTCAACATCCTCGGGAAGGCGCGGCGGGCTCTTCTACTGGCAGGTCGCGGCGACGAGTGGGCGGCCTTCGAGGCCGAGGCGACGAGCGGCGACTACGACCAGTTGCTCGCCACGGTGATGGACTGGTTTGAAGTCGAGTGATGCCACCGAGGTCGGCTGGCAGGAGAGGCAGCGAGGTCGAGATGCGGGAGTGGACCCCCGGTGGTGACCCGATGCTCGCGCTGCTCCCGCCTGAAGTGCCGTGGGCCTTCCAGCGGCTCCCTCGGGAAGAGCAGCAGTGGCGAGCCCGGGTGTTCCTCGCCGTCTGGATCAACACCGGAGGGCTGATGTTCGCGTGGGCACAGGCCCTCCGGCATGGCCCCGACGACGCCGAGGTCAAGGAGTGGGTCCTCGCCAACATGACCGACGAGGTCATCCTCGATGGGCTGCGGGTGCAAGAAGAGCGGCGTTGATCGACATGCAGGAGTGGACGCCCGGTGATGACCCGATGCTGGCGCTGCTCCCTCCGGAGCCACCGTGGGGCTTCCAGCGGCTCCCACGGGAAGAGCAGGCATGGCGCGGGAGGGCATTCCTGATCGCGCTCGTGATGACCGACAACGAGGCGTTCTCGTGGTCCCTCGCCCTGACCCGGGACCCTGTTGCAGCCGAGAACAACCGGCTGGACGTGCTCTACACCAAGGACGAGGTGATCGTTCAGGGACTGCGTGACCTCGCCGAGATGA
>DATCGK010000049.1:0-2193 GCA_036508975.1 Candidatus Limnocylindrales bacterium | reverse complement strand
CGCCGGGGACTGATTCGATCCAGCGAGGAGGACAACCAATGGTGGTGTGCGTGCCCGTGATGTCCGACGGGCAGATCGACCCGCGGTGGGGGCGTGCCGCTCGAGTCGCGATCCTTGACGTGGAGGACGGCGCCGTGGCGGGCTGGCGGGAGTTCGACGTCGCGTGGGACGACCTCCACGACCTGGGTACGGAGGGTGGGCACCACGCCCGGGTGGCCCGCTTCCTGCGGGAGCAGGGTGTGCAGACGGTCCTGGCGCATCACATGGGCCCCGACATGCTGCACATGCTCGGGCGGATGGGATTGACCGTCCGCCTCGGCGCCAGCGGGGATGCCCTGCGGGTCGTGCTCCGCCGTGCAGACCGCCGCGGCCTGCGAGAGTGGCTCGATGGGAGGCGCGCGCCTATCTCGCCCACCCGGTGCTGGGAGCGCGCCTGCGCGACTGCGCCGGTGTCCTCCTGGCGACCATGGGACGGTGAGCGAGGGACACCCTGACGCGCCGCCCCGAGCGGCGAGCGCGACGCCGCGTACGAGATCGAATTTCACCTCAGCGCGAACAAGAACCAGATGACGATCCACGACCTGCGGATCGAGGTCGACGGTCGGGTCGCACAGATCGACCACCTGATCATCAACCGCCTGCTCGACATCTGGGTCTGTGAGAGCAAGCACTTCGCCGAAGGCGTCGCGATCAACGAACACGGCGAATGGGTCGCCCTCTACGGCACCCATCGGCAGGGGATGCCCTCGCCCGTCGAGCAGAACCGCCGGCACATCGCGGTCCTCGCAGACGTGTTCGCGAAAGGGCTCGTTCCCCTCCCGAAGCGGCTCGGGATCAAGATCAAGCCCCAGATGAACAGCCTTGTCCTTGTCTCGAGCCAAGCCCGGATCTTGCGGCCGAAGGGTCGGGCGGCCGCGGGAGTTGAGGGCCTCGACACCGTGATCAAGGTCGACCAGCTCGTCACGACGATCGACCGGGTGTACGAGCAGCATGGTCTCGCCGCGATCCGCAAGGTCGTCGGCCGGGAGACCGTCGAGGCATTGGCACGACGGCTGGCCGCCCTGCATGTTCTTGCGCGCGGGGATTGGGCCGCCAAGTTCGGACTCCCACCCGAGCCGCCGCCGCAGGCGCAGGTGGTCACCTCGACGGTGCCGGCGCCGCGCATCACGCCGACAGCGGCTTCGGGACCCGCAACGGGCTCGGGAGCCCGGCAGCGGCCCGTGTGCGCGACGTGCGGCCGCCACGTCTCAGATTCCGTCATCGCCTACTGCCTGGCGCACTCAGCGCGGTTCGGCGACGCGATCTACTGCCTGGATTGTCAGGCGCGAGTCAGCCGGGCGCGGCCGTAGGGCCGCTGGAGGCATGCCCGGTCCTGCCAGAGAGCCGGCCGGTTGCCGAAGGTGCCTCGGCAATGCTTGTGCGTCAGCCGCTTGGATGCCTATCTCACGCGGCGACCTGAGCCGCCGACTGACGACGAGTCCGCGCCCGTGTTGGGTCCGGCGGCCCATTGCGCCGACTCCGCGGCGGGCGTATCGTCGAACCATGAGAAGCCCCTGGACGGGGCAGAGTCAGGTCGACAGCCTCGCACCATGGTGGTCTGGATCCACACTTGAGGATGCGGAGCCCAGATGCTGCCCGCGCATCCATGGATAGGAGACCGATCACGGGGCCGCGTTGGCGGGGCCTGGATGGTCTGCGCCGATCTCGTCGCGGAGACTGAGCGCCCGGATCGGACAATGGATCTCGTCGGCCTCCGCTCGATGGTCCGATACCACGGCAGTCCCGTCGAGGCGGATAAGGTCCCCGACTTCAGGCGTCGCAACCGAACGCTCACACTCATCTCGACCGGAACCCCCCGTTCGTGTTCAGACCGTCTCCGGCTGGGTTGACTGGTGGCACGAGTCCACCAGGGGTCAAGTCCCAGGACGTGGTGTAACAGCGCGTCATCCGCGCGCCTGATCGTTCAGCTGGCCATGAGGAGCGGCGGGCTCACCTCCTCTGCCACGGTGACGGCGTCAATCGCAGCCATCGACTCCGGACTGAAGTAGCGCGGGCCGTCCTGCCACTCGTCGTCCTGCTCGAAGAGGACCATCCCGACGAGACGGATGAGGCTGGCCCGGGTCGGGAAGATCCCGACGACCGCGGTCCGGCGCTTGATCTCCTTGTTGAGCCGCTCCTGGGGGTTCGTGCTCC
>DATCGK010000048.1:0-8333 GCA_036508975.1 Candidatus Limnocylindrales bacterium | reverse complement strand
CACGAAGACGGAGTACGACCTGGTGGTCCTCGCCGTCGGTGTCCAGCCCAACCACGACGCCGAGCAGCTGTTCAACGTCGGGGAGCTGGCCACGGACACGTGGCAGTGGGTCGATGAACCCGAGGAGGACGTGAACCCGGGCCAGACGAGCATTCCGGGCGTCTACGTGGCGGGGGCCGCGTCGGGCGCCAAGGACATCGCGGACTCCATCCTGCACGCAGGGGCGGCCGCGGCCCAGGTCGCAGCGCACCTCGAGCGGACGAAGCCGCTGCCGACGATCGAGCTGGTGCCGGCATGAGCGAGCAGACGCCCCTCGCACCCTCGCCAGAGGCCGAGGCCGAGGCCGGCTCCGGCCGGCGGATCGGTGTGTACGTCTGCCACTGCGGCGGCAACATCAGCGACTACGTCGATGTCGACAAGGTGATCGAGGACATCCGGGACAACGGTGACGTCGTCGTGTCCAGGACCGCGATGTTCGCCTGCTCCGACGCCACCCAGTCCGACATGGTGGCCGACATCCAGGCGAACCAGCTCGACGGCCTCGTCGTCGCGTCGTGCTCGCCCAAGCTCCATACCTACACGTTCCGCGGGGTCGCGGCACGCGCCGGCCTGAACCCGTACGAGTACACCCAGGTCAACATCCGTGAGCAGTGCTCCTGGGTTCACACCGACGACACCGCGGCTGCGACCGCCAAGGCGACGGCGCTCGTGAAGGCAGGCATCGGGCGCACGCGGAACACCGTGCCGCTCGTGCCGCTCGTCGTCGAGACGCTCCCCCACACGCTCGTCATCGGCGGCGGCATCGCCGGGCTCCGCGCCGCCGTCGGCCTTGCGGACATCGGCCTGCGCGTCACGCTCGTCGAGCGCGAACTGGAGCTCGGCGGCTGGGTCCGCCGGTTCGGTCCGATGTACCCGCACGACCGCAAGGGCACCGAGCTCATCGAGCACCTGGTGGCCGAGGTCCGCAAGCGACCGTCGATCACCGTGCTCACCAGCGCGGAGCTCGTCGGCAAGGCCGGCAGCTTCGGCAACTACCGCGTCAGCCTCCGCATCGGCGGCGAGGGCGCGGGGACCATCGAAGTGGCCGTCGGATCCATCGTCGTCGCCACCGGCTTCGACGAGTACCGGCCCGAGGACGGCGAGCTGGGCTACGGGATCGAGGGGGTCGTCACGCTCCCCCAGTTCAAGGAGCTCGTGGACGGCGCCGCCGGCTCGAAGGGCGGCCTCGCCTGGAAGGGCCGGCCGGTCCGCAGCGTCGCCTATGTCTACTGCGTGGGCAGCCGTGGCACCGCGGGATGCGCCAACGCGTACTGCTCCCGGTTCTGCTGCGCCGCCACGGTCCAGACGGCCGTCCAGGTTGCCGGTCTCGACCCGTCCATCCGCCAGTTCCACCTGTACCGGGACATGCGGACGTACGGCAAGTTCGAGCCGCTGTACACCGAGGCCCGGAAGGTGGGGTCGGTCTTCCTCAAGTTCGACAACGAGGCGCCGCCCGCGATCGCGAAGGGCCCCGACGGCCGGCTGACGGTGACGGTGCGCGACCTGCTCACGGAGCGCGCGGAGCTGGCGCTTCCGGTGGACCTCGTGGTCCTCGTCACGGGCATGGTCCCGCGCGAGAACCGGGGCCTCGTGGACGTGCTCAAGCTCCCCGCGGGCAGCGATGGGTTCTTCAACGAGATCCACCCGAAGCTGCGCCCCGTCGAGACCGTGGTGGACGGCGTGCTCATCGCCGGTGCCTGCCAGGGTCCCAAGACCTCGGGCGAGAGCGTCATGTCCGGCCTGGCGGCCGTGACCCAGAGCGCTTCAGTCCTCAAGAAGGGCTACACGGAGCTCGACCCGCTCGTGGCGATCGTGGATCCCGATGCGTGCACGGCGTGCGGCGACTGCCTCACTGCGTGTCCATACGACGCGATCTCGATGGCCGAGGAGGGCGACCGGCACTTCGCAGTCATCAGCCCCACCGGCTGCAAGGGGTGCGGCGGCTGCGTGCCGATCTGCCCGGAGAACGCGATCGACCTGCTCGGCTACACCGACGCCGAGATCACCTCGATGATCGAAGCCCTCGTGGAGGTACCCGTCTGATGCCCGCCACCAACCGGGACCCCCGCGAGGTCATGCGCGAGGAGGCGGTCATGCGGCCACGGATCCTAGCCGCCCTCGCCGACGGCCCGCTCACCGTGCCGGAGATCGCCGTCGCGATCGGTGCGCCACCACACGAGACCGTGTTCTGGGTCATGGGCCTGCGCCGCTACGGTTGGCTGGCCGAGATCAAGGGCAGTGACTCGGATGGCTACTTCCGCTACCAGCCCACAGGGCGGGTGTCCTGATGACCGCCACGACCGCCACGATCGCCCCCGCCGTTCCCGCCGTTCCCGCCGTTCCCGCCGTTCCCGCGGTTCCCGCGCCCGTCCGGGTCGACCTCGGCCTGTATCCCGAGATCCAGAGGTTTGGCGCCGCCGACATCAGCGCCTGCTTCTCCTGCGGCACCTGCTCCGCGACCTGCCCGATGTCGCAGACCGACGGGACCTTCCCGCGCCGCATCATCCGCTACGCGCAGCTCGGCATGAAGGACGCGCTCCTGGGCTCCAAGGAGCTGTGGACCTGCTACCAGTGCGGGGAGTGCGCCGAGACCTGTCCCACGAAGGCCGACCCGTCCGAGTTCATGGCGGCGACCCGGCGCTACGCCATCGCCTCCTACGACAGGACCCACCTCGCCAGGACGATATACACGCGCCCGATCGTGGCGACCATCCTCGCCGTCCTGATCGCGGCGTTCTTCGCCGCCTTCATGTACACGGCCCACGGGCCCATGTCCGGCGAGTCGCTCCTGATCTTCGACTTCATCCCCGAGGAGCTGATCCATAACACCGGCATCGTGGTGATGCTCGTGGTGGTGCTGGCCGGGCTCCTCGGCGTGGGCACCATGGCCCGCGATATCGGCCGGCGCGAGGGCGTCTCAGTGCGGAGCGCGCTGGGATCCCGGGCGGCGCTCGGCCGAACCGGGCGCGCGCTCTGGTCCGCGATCGGGCGCGAGTCCATCGGCCAGGTCCGGTTCCGCGAGGAGTGCGAGGCCGACGCCGTCGCCTCCGCCGTACCCTGGTACCGCCGCCGCTGGCTCGTCCACGCACTGGTCGTGTGGGGGTTCCTGGGCCTGCTCCTGGCCACCGGCCTGGACTACGGCCTGGCCCTCGTCGGCATCAAGGACACGGGGGCGCCTGTGCCGATCTGGTACCCGGTGCGCCTGCTCGGCACCGTCGCAGGGGCGGCGCTCGTGTACGGCGCGACCGTCCTGATCATCGACCGCTACCGCGCCGCCAACCGATCCGTGGTCCGCTCAACGACCGCCGACTGGCTGCTGCTGGGCCTGCTGTGGGTGTCGGCCGTGACCGGCTTCGCGATCGAGCTCGCCCTGTACCTGCCCAGCGCCCCGGTCTGGGGCTACTGGCTGTTCCTCGTCCATGTCGCGGTCGCGATGGAGCTCGTGCTCCTCGCCCCGTTCATGAAGCTCGCCCACGCGGTGTATCGGCCGGTCGCGCTGTTCTTCGTGGCCCTGGCCGCCCAGCCAAAGGAGACCCCTCGATGACCCAGTCCCTGCCCCAGGTGGCCCACGAGCACCACGAGCGCATCCTCGCCCACGTCGACCGGATGCCGGAGATGGCCGATGCCCTCCTCACCGATCGAGCGGACGCGATCCGCGAGTCGGTGATCGCCACGGGCGAGTTCCTCAACGGCACGCTGCTGCCGCACATCGATGCCGCCGAACGGACCCTCTATCCCGAACTCGAGCGGATGTTCCAGAACCGGCATTCCATGGCGCCGATGCGCCGCGAGCATGACGAGGTCCGGCGCCTGGTTGCCGAGTACGGCAAGCTCGCCGGCGAGCTGCGCCAGGCCCAGGTGACGCTGGGGCGGAGCCTCGCGCTCCGCCGCGTGATCTTCCAGCTCTACGCCCTGCTCAAGGTGCATCTGGCCGAGGAGGACGCGTACCTGCGCATCATCAATCGGGGCGTCTCAACGGACATCGGTGATCTCATCGCCGCCGCGATGGAACATCCGGTCGCGGCGGCGCATCCGGTCGCGGGCTGACCCTGCCGCGCCGCGCGGCCCAGCCGCCAGGACGGGTAGCAGGCAAGATGGCAACAGCAAGGACGCAGGTACCCGCAACAGGAGCCGCCATCGTGATTCCCGACCCGCCGGATCGGCTGCTGCGACCTGCTGTGCTCGACGAACCTGACAGCGACGCGCCCGCCGCCGGCGATGAGGATGCGGCCCCTGCTGGCTCCGGCGCGCCGCCGCCGGGGCTCGGGATCGCCTCGACGAAGGACGCCGCGGGGATCCCCGTCCACCGGGGCTGGGCGCCGACGGCGTCACATCACCGGTGGCTGGAACCCTTCGTCCTCATGGCCCTCGCCGGAGGGTCGTCGCACGGCTACGCGATCGTCGGCATCCTGACCGAGACTGGGATCAACCAGGGTGCCGTCGACGTCGGCCAGGTGTACCGCACGCTCCGGGACCTCGAGCAGGCCGGCCAGGTCGTCTCGTCGTGGACCACCGGGACGGGTGCCGCACGCCGCGACTACACGATCACGGAGGACGGATCCCGGGCGCTCGACGAATGGGCCGCGGTCATGAAGGAGCGGCAGCGCCTCATCGCCGAGTTCGATGCGGTCTACCTCGCCTGGGTCGCGGAGCGCCGGCGGTCCCGGGAGCTCGGCTAGAGCGTCTCGGCCATCGCGTGCTCGAGGCTGCGCCCGAGGCGGTCCTTCTCGGCCTCGCTCAGGCTCCGATCGAGGACCTCGAGGTACAGCTCCTCCTCGGCCAGGTGCACCTTGAGCAGCGCGTGCAGCCGGTAGAGCGCCCGGCGCAGGGCCATGCCCTCGACGGCGCTCCACGTGCAGTCGTCGGCGTGCGCCCGGTAGCGACCGAGCTCCTCGACCAGCTTCCTGAGGCTGCGGTGCTCTTCCCGCATCGGCGCCATGGAATGACGACCGTCGAGCACCTCTTCGATGCGGCCGTAGAGCGCCCGCTCGATCGCGTCCATGTGCGGAACGAGCTGACCGACGACGAACCGGTACTCCTCCTCAAACAGCGCATGCATCGCCGAGCACTCCACGTGACCGACCATCTCGGCGAGGGTCAGCAGCCGATCGACGTGCGGCAGCAGCCGGGCATGGTGCTCCTTGCTGGTGGTCCGTAGAGAGACCAGCTCATCGCCGGGTTCGCTGGGGGAAGTCATCGTCAGGGTGGCGCCTTACGGAAGAACGGGACGAGGCGAGGTGTGCTGCACCAATGCTGCCCTAGATGGCGGCGGCCTGCGCGGGCGAAAGGAGCCCGGAAGGCCGGCGCCCGGGGCACGTCGCGAATCCCAACGTGCCCGGACCATTCGCACATAAGGGCTGCCTGGCGCACCTGTTCATCGCGTGCCTCCTGAATACGGGCGACGGGGCGGCGATGGTCTACCGTGGACGGAAGCGCAACGTGGTCATTCCGCTGCCCATCGTCGGGCACTGGATGAAGCGGGCTTGGGGGAGCTACGCCCGCTTGACCAAGCTCGGCAGGATCCCGCGCCTGCCAGGCCCGTAGTCGAGGTTTCTGCAGAGATGAATTCCCTGTCTCGACGGGAGATCTGGGACGAACGTCACGCCGGCCGTGAGCCCATCGAATCCCCGGAGCCGGATCCGAGTCTCGCGCGCATCGCGGGCGACCTGGCGCCGGGGCGGGCCCTCGACCTGGCCACCGGAGACGGGCGCAACGCGGTCTGGCTCGCGGCCCACGGGTGGGTGGTCACGGCCGTCGACTTCTCTGCCGTCGCTCTCGAGCGTGCCCGCTGCTCCGCTGCAACCGCCGGAGTGGAGGTCGACTGGGTGAACGCCGACCTGCTGGAATGGCGCTCCGCGCCGCGCTCGTTCGACCTCGTCGCGGTCATGTTCCTGCACCTTCCGCGGGACGAACGTCGCCCGGTGTACGAGGCTGCCGCGGAGGCCGTCGCCCCCGGCGGCCGGCTCCTCGTCGTCGGCCATGACCGCACGAATCTCATGGAGGGCGCCGGCGGCCCGCAGGATCCCGAAGTGCTGTTCACGCCGCCCGAGATCGTCGCCGACCTGGCCGGCTTCGCGGTCGAGACAGCCGAGACGGTGACGCGGGATCTCGGCGACGGACGGCGGGCCATCGACGCCGTGGTGCTGGCGAGGCGTTCCCTCTCCTGACCGGCCGCAACGCTATCTCCGCGAGCTCAGGTCAGGGTCGTCACCGATCTGCGCGGAGTGGCGCAATCACCCACGAGGTCGCGCAGTGACCGCGGTGGGCCGGGGCCTGGGCTTCCGGGAACTGCTTCGGCAAGCCCCAGAAGTCCGGCTCGATCGCCCTGGATCCGGCGGAGGTCACCCGGCGAGGATGCTGTCCACGCGGATGACCGGCGGGTGCTCGAGGTGCTTCTTCACCGCGCACTGTTCGGCCGCGCGAACGACCGCATCGGCGTACTTCGCCGGGAACCCCGCGGGCAGCTCGTCGGTGCTGGCGCGCCCGACAACACGTCTCGGCGGACCTCGATGGCGAGCTCGATGCCGGCACCCGGTCGGCGGTCGAGGCGCACCTCGAGTCGTGCCCAACGTGCCCGCCCCTGTATGCGGGGCTGGTGGGCGTAAAGGCGAGTCTCGGCGGGCTGCGTGATCCCGACACGGTGGTGGAGGACGGGATCGCCGGGAGGATCCGCGAGCATCTGGACGGGCAGCCGGGACGGTCCCGTTGATTCGCGGTGGACCGGCGTTCGAGCCAGCCGCGGCTATCCTTCCGGGTGCAGATCCCGCGGCCGGATCCGCCCGACACCATCACCGGAGGCACACGTGTTCTCGTTCCTGAAGCGCCTGGGCGGGCCTCAGATCGACCTCGCGGAGCTCGACGCGCTCCTGGCGCGGGGCGCCGTCCGCGTCCTCGACGTCCGCGAGGAAACCGAGTTCCGGAGCGGCCACCTGCGCGGTGCGATCAACATCCCCGTGAAGCAGCTGCCCGACCGCATCGGCAGGCTCAAGCACGACAAGCCGTACGCGGTGATCTGCCAGTCAGGGACCCGCAGCAAGAGCGCTACGAGCTACCTGCTCGACCAAGGGTTCGAGGGAACGGTGTCCGTGACCGGAGGGACTGGCGCGTGGGTCCGGAGCGGCCGGCCGATCGTGCAGTGAAGCCGACGTCCTGAGGGAACGGTCAGGCGGGCTTGTCGATCCCCGCACCAGTCGGACTGATGCACCGGCCCTCCAGGGTTCTCCCCCAGCGGGCGCAGAGATCGGCCGTCACGGCGTCGGCGACCTCGGCCGCCGTCCCCACCCGCTCGGTGTCCCTGGACCACGCGAACTCGGCGAGGTAGTCGTCGGTGCCCGCGAGGCCCTCCCGCATCGTGATCCGGCTGATCTCCTGCATGAACCAGCGCGGCATGGGCCGTTTGACCACGGCACCCGCGGCGTCGGTGGCCTCCACCTGGGTCGGGATCTCGCGCCAGGCGAGGACGCGGTAGCGGGCCATGTGGGCTCCCTTGCTGTTCGTGACGTGAACGCGCCGCGACCGGCTCGCTACTGGGTAGGGGCGCCGGCCGCCACCAGGTCTGCCATCGCGCCCCCGTCGACGATGTCAGTGAAGCCCGCCGCGGCCATCTGCGAGGCGGCGATCGCGCTGCGCCGGCCGGAGTGGCAGTAGACGAGGTACGGCGCCTTCTTGTCGAGCGAGGCGATCCTCGCGCCGAAATCCGCGGCCTCGACGTCGATGTTCTGGGCGCCGGCGATGTGCCCGGCGGCGTACTCCGAGGGCGTCCGCACGTCGATGACCGTCCGGGAGCCGAGCATGGCCACGGCCCTGGCCGCGTCGACCTTCGTGACGGCGGACGGGGCGGACGAGCTGCCGCACCCCGCGATGAGGATCGCCACCAGCGCCACGAGGACGAGGGTGACGACACGGGCCGAGAGGCGGTTCATCTGGCGACTCCGGTGAGTGGATGCCCGCGCCGGACGTCCCGGTCCCCGCAGATTCCAGGTTCGTGGTTCAAGGGACTGCGGCCGAGGTGATCGAACTCGTCGATGCTGATCTCGGGGCTTCGGCGCAAGAAGGAGAGCATGCACGCCTCGGGTGGTGGAGTGAGGTCGATCAGCTGAGGCAGGCCCCGCCGCGGGTGCGCAGCCGGAACCGCCAGGCGAGCGTGCCGGCAAGGAGCACGAGCGAGGCCGCCCCGATGACGGGCTGGAGCGGCGCGAAGATCGTCATCGCACCGCCGGCCCCGAGAAGGACCAGGGCGATCTTGTTGCAGACCGGGCAGCCGATCGCGAGGAAGGCACCGAAGCTCGCCACGG
>DATCGK010000047.1:0-2305 GCA_036508975.1 Candidatus Limnocylindrales bacterium | reverse complement strand
CACACCGTCGGGGATCACCGGAGCGACGCGTCCAACTGAAGGATTAGTTCTCCGACCCGCCCACCGCCACGCGGGGCGACCGGGTAGCGCCTGAGGACGTCCACCACGATGGGATGCGCAAGGACCCGCGACTGCGCGATGTGGTCGGCTCCGACGGTGGGATCGTCTCCGGCGGAGAGTTCGAACGCTCGTGCGGCATAGGCGGCCGATCCGAGGATGTGCTTGACCTGAGTAGCGTTTGCCAGGGGGTGGAGGAACGCCGCACCGGCTGCGCCCAGGGCCGCGCGCGCCGCATCGCTCGCCGCAGCCTGTCCCGCATCGCGGGTCTCCTGAGCCGCCCGCTGTGCCGCCCACGCGCTGTCACGCAGCGCCTTGGTCCGCTCGGCTCCATCCGCGAACGCCTGCGCAGCGTCGATCGCGGCTCGCGGCCGCCGATCGTCAGGGCGTTCACGTTCGAAGATCGCCAGTGCAGGCCGCGCGCACGCCGCCGCGTAGGCGGCGACCTCGCGGAGTTCGGCCAGGCTGAGTTCGATCGTCGTGGAGTCATCGGCCATGGCGTCATCCTCTTGCACACGGGTCGAAGTCTCAACCGGGGTCCTGATCGGCCCGGGTCGTGGCTGCGGCGGGCATCGTAGATGTTCAGCGGACGAGCAGCTGGATGGGTGGTCGTGCCGAGCCTGGAGGCCCGCTGAATACGCGCGGCGGCCGTCGACGCCCGAGCACAGAGGGAGATCAGGCGGCCTGAGCGCGCACGCCGTAACCGTAGGGCCTGACAGGCTCGCCTCGCGGCCGGTGCACCGTGAAGCGTCACCTTGCCGACCTGCGTGCGCGGTCGGGCCTGACGACCGAGCAGCTGATCTATCGCGGACGGGCGGAGGGGTGGCTCGTGGTCCCGAGTCTGGAGCCCGGCTGAAGCGTGGCAGTGCCGCCGACGATCAGTCCCAGTACGGCGGCAGCGACGGCTTCCTGTACACGCGGGCGAGGAAGCGACGCGAGAGATTCGGGTTCCGTGAACCCGTCCGTCGACTGTCCATCGTCACCCTCGTGTCAGCAGGTACACCACGGCCGCCAGCGCCAGCGCGGCGAATCCCCCGATCGCGACCCGGTTCCGTCGCGCCATGCGGCCGTACACGATGAGGATCGCCGCGACGACCGCCAGCAGGAAGGCGAAGTTCGGCATTTCAGTGTGTCTCGCATTCGTTGACGGTTCCGGCCAGGGCGCCGCAGCGTGCCGTCACCGGTCGTCGCGCGACCTGCGCCGAAAAGGAGGTCGATACGATCACCTCTTTGTCCAGAGGAGGAAGAGGGCGCCTGCGACCACGAGCACCGCGATTCCGGCGACAAAGACCCAGTCGCCCCACCAGAGGTCGCGGTTGACGCGGCCGACCACGATGAAGATCGCGGAGACCACCGCCAGCAGGGTCAAGAATGGATGGGCGATCACACGAGACGGCATCTGATTCCTCCTTCGATCGCTGCGGCCCGAAAGGGCCGGAACATGCTGTACCTACCCACGAGCGTTACCCACGGAACGCATCCATGAAGCGCACCCGTGTGCCGAGACGCAGGGCCGCGTTGGTGTAGACCCGGCCGGCCAGCCAGGTCAGGCCGACGATGCTGGCGACGGTCAGCGCTACTGCCAGGCCGACCTGCCAGGACGGCACGTCGCTCGCCGCCATCCGTACCGCCATGAGGATGGGGGCGAACGGCGGCAGGAGCGAGCTCACCGTGGCCAGGGGGCCCGTTGGATCGGGCAGCGCGGCGTACACGAGCAGGTACCCCGCGATCTGGAAGATCGAGATCGGCGCGATGGCGCTCTGCACCTCCTCCTGGCGCGAGACGAGGGAGGCGACCGCGGAGTAGGCAGTGGCGTAGAAGAGGAAGCCGAGCAGGAACCAGAAGAGATCGCCCAGGATCCCGGCCACCCCCAGGGCCGGGATGGAGGCGACATTGGTCACGTGGACCGCGATGAGCGCGGCCGCGCCCACGATCGTGAGCTGTAGGAGGCCGACGAGGCCGATCCCGATGACCTTGCCCGCGAGCAGGCGGCTCGGCTGGATCGTGGCGAGCAGGATCTCCATGATCCGCGTCGCCTTCTCCTCGACCACGCCCTGAGCCACCTGACTGCCGTAGATCCCGAGCGCGATCCAGAGGAGGATGCCGACGGCCAGGCCGGCGAACAGGTTCTGGTTCTCCTTGGGCTTGCTGGGCTGCTGGATCTGGACCGGGATCAGGGCCATGGCCGAGGTGACGGCCGCCGGTGAGAGGCCAGCGGCGGAAAGGCGTGCCGCCTCCGCGGCCAGGG
>DATCGK010000046.1:0-14747 GCA_036508975.1 Candidatus Limnocylindrales bacterium | reverse complement strand
CGGTTGACGGCACCGCCATCGGCGTCGAGTTCCTGGACGTGAGCCTGGGCATCGAACTGGACCGGGTGCCGCATCGGGAAGACGTGGCCCGCCTGCTGGACGAGCGTCACTTCCGCGTCTTCGCCTGAAGGCGTCGGGTTCGGCCTGTCGGCCACCGGTCCGGCAGACCCCGTTGACATTGTTGAGATCCAGGAGCGACACTGCCGGAACCGTCAGGCACCGGAGGTTCGTGCATGAAGACAGCCGCTGCACCGCTGCTCACCGCCGAAGAGCAGGCCACGATCACCGCCGCGCTCCCGTCGATCCGTCAGGCCGCGCCGGACGCAGCGAGCATCATCGTCCGACTGCTGGACAACGCCGCCGAGCGTGAGATGGCGCCCGAGCCGCGATATGCGTCGATCGCCGAGATCGCGACAGCCTTCGACGTCACCCAGCAGACGATCCGCAACTGGGCCGACCGCGGCTGGCTTCCTTGCGATCGCACGCCGGCTGGCACGCGCCGGATCCCGCGATCGGTGCTGGCCAGCTCGCACGCGCTGAGCCGGCCTCGCCCTGTTCTGCCGGACCTCTCTCGATCGCAGATCGAGGCGATCCTCAACGCCCCGCAACGAGGCCGATGAGGTGGGCGGACCTCGCCCGATCCTGATCATCGACACGAGCGTGTTCGTCAAGGACGCGCTGTCGCGAACGCGATCCGGTTCGGCGACCCAGCTGCTCGCCATCGCGCCAGCCATCACGCAGGTCGTCATGTGCGACGAGCTTCGCGAGGAGGTCCTCGAGCAGCTCGAGCGGCACCTCGGCTGGTCGACCGAGACCGCCCGGGATACCTACGGACCGATCTTCGATGCAGCCCGCTGGGTCACGCCGGTACCCGAACGCGACGACCACCGCCTGATGGAGCACGACATCGACGACATCATCCTTGTGCGGGTCGCGGAGGCGGTCTTCGTCGACGCGATCGACATCACGGACGCAGATCAGGTCCGGTATATCGTGAGCGAGAACATCAGGCACCTTCGCCCCGGTTCGGCCTACGCGGGCTTTCTGTTCGGGACGGCCCACCGCGTTTTCGAGGCCCTGAGGAACGCACCTGCGTAGACTGCTGGTTGTCGTCTTCGTCGATCGAGGGCGGATCCGAATCATCAGCGCGCGGCGAGCAACGCCGTTTGAGCGCCATGAGCGCGAAGAAGCCGGTCGCTGATCCGGATATCGAGCCGGAATACGACTTCCGCGACTCGGTGCCCAATCGACGAGGTCATCCCGCGCCGCCAGTTCCGCCCGTCCGGGGCCGTGGCACCATGACGCGCATGACGACACCCGTGGCGCCCGGCACAACCCTCATCGACGCCGCGACGATCGGCGAGGCCTGGGTCCGGGTCGCGGCGCGCATCCTTGCCGTCGGCGTGCCTGCCCGCTGGGGGCCCCTGCCGACGCGCGAGCTGCCGCGCCTGACGCTCGCCGTCGCGTCCGCCGACCCGGATGATCCGGTCATCGCCCGGCACGGTGACCCGGCCTGGCTGGCGTGGATGCGGGCCAACTTCAGGGAGCCCGCGCGGGTTCGGGAGCTGGGCGGCGCCGACTCCTACGCGACCCGTCTTCGCGACTGGTCCCACACCGGGCGCGACCAGGTTGCCTGGCTCGTGGACCGGCTCCGGGCGGACCCAGGTGCCCGCGACGCGACGATCACCACGTTCCAGCCGCCCACGGACGAGACCTACGTGCCGTGCGTCAGCCTGATCGACGCCTGGGCACCGGACGGCGCGCTCGAGATGATCGTGTACGCCCACTCGCTCGACTTCGGCAAGAAGGCGTACGGCAACCTGGTCGAGCTCGCCTCGCTCCAGCAGGAGATCGCCCACCGCGTGGGGCTGCGGGCCGGGGGGCTGGTGCTCCACACGAAGACGGCGCACATCTACGAGCCGGAGCTGGACCTGATGGCGGGCCTCATCGCGGCCGAGGGCGCGGGCCTCGCGTAGCGCGCCCTGACGCGTTCCACCGCCATATCAGGTGGGCACCAACGACGACGACCACGCACCGCGATCGGACCGGATGGTGTGGTGATCCGCCCCTGTCACGGGAGTACGCCCCTGTCACGGGACCTGGAAGGTGATCGCCCCGCTCTTCTTCGAGCGCAGTTCGTGCATGGTGAGCTTGTAGGCGCCGCTCGCCGGCGCGGGCACGCTGAAGCACATGCTGGCGTTCCTCACCGCGCCCTTGCCTGTCACGGAGACATACATGGCTGGGTTGGCGGCGGAGGTGGTGCCATCCGGCAGGTTGAGATAGGCCTTGTCGATGAACGCGCTGCCGCTTGACTCGGAGTTGGTCGCGACGCCGCCCAGGACGATGGACATCTCGCCTGCCTCTAACGGGCCGTAGCTCATCTGGCTCGGGCTGCCCGCGCAGGACGCCGGGATGAGGATCCCGGAACTGACGGTGAATGCGACGTACGTGCCCATCTTGACCTTGCCGCTGACCGGAAAGGTGACCGGTTGTTCGGAAGTGGCGGCGTCGCCGTTCAAGGGCACGGTCGCCTGGTGCTCGGTCGGCTGGCCGAACGTGAGGACGGCCGTCTGTGGCGCGAAACCGGCCGGCGGTCCGAACTGGATCTCTCCCTTGACCGTGCCTCCCGCCGGCACTGCTCCGTTGGGCATGAAGCCCTGGAGGTAGGTGCCGTTCCATACCACGTTCATCCACCTGCCGAGCGAACTCACGTTGTTCGAGCTCGTGCTCGTGTTGAGGAACGTCGCCGTGATGAACAGCTTCCGCTGCATGGGGTCGTACGTCGCACCGCTGACGTCGATGGCGTAGCCGCCCCACCAGACGTGGGCGTCGAGGGCCATCGAGACCGGCGTGGGCTGAGGCGTGGGAGTCGGGACGGGCGTGGGAGTCGGGGATGGGGTGGGAGTCGGGGATGGGGTGGCCGTGGCCGCGGCGGTCGGACTGGCCGAGGGTGCCGCGGAGGCGCCTGCCGACGCGACGGCGGCGACGCTCGGCGGGGCCGCGGACGGGGCGACGAGAGGCGTGGGGGTTGCCGAGCTGGAGCAGGCAACGACGAGGAGGCAGGTGGCCACGGACCCTGCCAGCTGACGATGGATGGACATTCGACAGGTCCCCTTCGCTGTGGCGGCGATCGTGCAGGCGCGCCTGGCCAGCGCGGATGTCGTGGCAGGATACGCCGCCGGCACCAGCGTCTCGCGCCGACGACGGCCGCCGCTGTGCCCGCGGCTCATGGCCGAGCCCATGATCGACGGCGAGAGTCGCCAGTTGCTCGTGGGGTTGTCGGGCCTCGGTAGACTGCTCGTGGTCGTCTTCGTCGATCGAGGGCGCATCCGCATCATCAGCACGCGGCGAGCAACGCCGTTTGAGCGCCATGAGCACGAAGAAGCCCGTCGCTGATCCCGACATCGAGCCGGAGTACGACTTCCGAGGCGCCGTGCCCAACCCGTATGCCGAGCGATACCCGGTGGACCACGTCCCGGTGGTCACCCGCACCGGTGGGCCCTCGGGGTCGACACGCGGCCCGCGGGCCCGCGCCGCCCGCGTGCGCGGCACGACGCTGATCGTGTCGCTCATGGACGGCCGCGAGGTGCGCGTCCCGATCGCCTGGTTCCCGCGCCTTCTCGCTGGCTCCGTGGCAGCCCGGACCAACCTCCGGATGATCGAGGATGGCCGAGCCCTCCACTGGCCGGACCTCGACGAGGACGTCGGCGTGGCGGGACTGCTCGCGGCAGCAGGTTCGTAACGACGCCCGAGCAGCTCGACATCTGTCAGGATCGTCGCGTGCAGTTGATGCCCGCTCCACTCGACCATCAGGAGGTCCGATGACGAGCCGCCGCGTCTCCTGGCAGCGCGTCGATGAGACCCCGACGGACGAGGTCTGCGCGATGCTGGTCCGCGACAGCGGGCTGAGCCTCGTGGGTACGGTGCTCGGTGCTGACGCCGGAATCCCCCTGCGGATCGAGTACCGGGTGCTCACGGACGCGGCCGGGTTGACCACGGCGGCCCATGTCCGCGAGCAGAGGGGGTTCGGGCAGCACGCGCTCACGCTGGTTCGCGACACGAAGGGCGGCTGGACAGGCGATGGCGCGGCGCTGCGCGAGCTCAGGGGCTGCACCGACATCGACCTGGGCTTCAGCCCGTCCACGCTGACGCTGCCGGTCCGCCGGCTGCGGCTGCCGATCGGGGCCTCGGCGACGGTCAACGTCGCGTGGATCCGGAACCCGGGTCTCGCGGTCGAGAAGGTGGCGCAGACGTACACGCGCCTCGACGAGTTCACGTATCGCCGTGCGAGCGGGTCGATCGAGGCCGACCTGACCGTGGACGACGACGGGCTTGTCATCACCTCCGGGGCGTGGCGCCGCACCGGGCTGGCCGTTGGGATCGACGACTCCGAGCCGCTCGACGCCCGATAGACCGGGTGGCGGCCGGTTCGGCTCCGCCTACCGCCTACCGGCTCCGGTAGGTTCCCTCGTTGCGGCGAGCAGCGCGGAGGATCACGACCACCCGCCCGGCGTCGTCGATGGCGTAGATGAGCCGCAGGTCCCCGACACGGAGGCGCCACCACTCGGTGTTGACGAGGCGCACGGCCCCTGGGGGCCGCGGTTCGAGGGCAAGCGCGAGGATGGGGCCGCGTAGCCGGCCCGCGTCACCCGGCGGGAGCCGCCTCAATTGGCGGGCCGCCGCTGGCGAGATGTCCACGCGGTAGGAGGCGCCGGGCATCAGGTGTCTGACCCGTACTCCGCGCGCGCCTCGGCCGCCAGGTGCTCGAAGAACCGTGCAGCCGAGGTTCCACCGTCTCGCCGGTACTCCTCGAGGGCCTCGGCGGCAGAGGCGCGATCCTCGTCCTCCTCCCGGCGCTCCAGCCAGGCCGTGATGGCGTCAGTCGCGACATCCCGGACGCTGCGGTCCGCGCGGGCGGCCTCCACCTTGAGCGAGCGGTAAAGGTCGGGATCCAGGTCAAACGTCACCTTCATGAAGTGATGATACAGCTTGCTGGGTTGCTGGCATGATGGCCCTCCACGGCCCACCCTCTTCGCCTCGCGTTTCACGCCTCTTGCCCCTGCCCTGAAACACCCGGAGCGGTCGTAGGAGCACCCTTGACCGCCACCCACGTCGCCCGTAGCATTCCTACCGCTGGTAGGAATAACGCGGAGCGACACAGCATGGCGGTGTTGAAGAAGTCGGTCGCCTTCGACGAGGCGGTCGGCCGCGAGGCGCTCGAGCGGGCAGGGGAGCGCGGGTTCTCCAGGTTCGTGAACGACGCCGTGGCGCAGCGCCTGCAGACGCTCAGGGTCCTGGACCTGCTCGCGGCGATGGATGCCGAGCACGGGCCGGTGCCGCCCGAGATCGGGTCGGCCGTGGAGGCCGAGTGGGACGCCGCGACCCGGCCCCGCTGACGCCGCGGCTCGTCCTGGACACCGGGGCCCTCATCGCGCTCGAGCGAGGTGATCCCCGGGCGCGAGGGCACCTGGCGGCGGCCGTCCGGCGCGGGTATGCGGTCGTAGTGCCCGTGCTGGCCGTCATGGAAGCGCTCGAGCACGCCCGCTCATCCGCGCGCCTCAACCAGGTGCTCGCTGCCCTCGACGCGGAGATCCCGCTCACTCCGGCGATCGCGCACCAGGTGGCCGGCCTGAAGGCGCGCGCGAGGGTCGACAGTGACACGGACGCGGTGGTCGTGCTCGAGGCACTCGCGGTACCCGGTTCCGCGATCCTCACCGGCGACCCCGACGACATCCACGCGCTTCTCGCGGCTTCCGGTTCCGAGGGCCGCGTCCCGGTGCTGAAGTTGTAACGGTGGGTTGCCGGCGGTTGCCCCGCATACTCCCCGCATGACGATTGCCCCCGCGGACGCGCTCCAGGTCCACCTCGAAACCATGCTCGGCCCGGCCGCGACCTTCCGCGAGGGCCAGCGCGAGGCCATCGAGGCCGTGGTCCGGGACGGCTCCCGCACGCTCGTCGTGCAGCGCACCGGGTGGGGCAAGAGCCTCGTCTACTGGATCGCCACCCGCGTGAGGCGGGACCAGGGCCACGGCCCAACGCTCATCGTCAGCCCGCTGCTCAGCCTCATGCGGAACCAGATCGACGCGGCGGACCGGCTGGGCCTTCGCGCCGTGACGATCAACTCCGCCAACCGCGACGACTGGGCGGCGATCGAAGCCGACCTGGCCGCCGACCGCATCGACGTCCTGTTTGTCTCCGCGCAGCGATTCGCGAACGAGGACTTCGCGGGCCGGCTGCTGCCGACGATCCAGCGAACCATCGGCATGTTCGTCGTGGACGAGGCGCACTGCATCAGCGACTGGGGCCACGAGTTCGTCCCGGACTATCGCCGGATCGGGCGGCTGCTGCCCGCGCTGGGGACCGCGGTCCCGGTCCTGGGCACCACCGCCACCGCCAACGACCGGGTGGTCGAGGACGTCGCGAAGCAGCTGGGTGACGATGTCGCCCTGATCCGCGGGCCGCTCGCCCGCGACACGCTCCACCTCGACGCGATCCCGCTGCGGGACCAGGCCGAGCGCCTCGCCTGGCTGGCGGAGCACCTGCCGGGGATGCCGGGGGCCGGGATCGTCTACTGCCTGACGGTCGCGGACACCCAGCGGGTCTCCGGCTGGCTGCAGGGCCGCGGGATCGACGCCCGCCCGTACAGCGCCGATATCGCTCCGGAGGAGCGCGAGGCCCTCGAAGGCGACCTCCTCGCGAACCGGCTCAAGGCGCTGGTCGCCACGGTGGCGCTCGGGATGGGGTTCGACAAGCCGGACCTCGGGTTCGTCGTCCACTACCAGCGGCCGCCCTCGCCGATCGCCTACTACCAGCAGGTGGGCCGTGCCGGCCGGGCCGTGGAGCGGGCCTACGGGATCCTGCTCTCGGGGCGCGAGGACGACGCCATCGCGGAGTACTTCATGGCCACGGCCTTCCCGCCCGCGGCGCGGATGAAGGACATCCTGGCGGCGCTGGAGAAGGTGGGATCGGCGACGATCCGCGGCCTCCAGGCGCAGGTGAACCTGCCGTACGGGCAGATCGAGAAGGCGCTCAAGCTGCTGGAGGTGGACGGCGCGGTCTCGCGCGAGCGCGGCCGGTTCGCCCGGACGGCGAGGCCGTGGGAGCAGGACGAGGCATGGGTGGCGGCGGTCCTCGAGGCGCGGCGGCGCGAGCTCGCGTCGATGCAGGCCTACGTGGACACGACGGGCTGCCGGATGGAGTTCCTGGGCCGGCTGCTCAACGATCCAGTCGCGGGGGAGTGCGGGCACTGCGCGAACGACGGCGGGGTGCGCTGGCCGCGCTCCGTCGATCCGGGACTGGTGCAGGAGGCGATCGCGTTCCTGCGGCGGGACGTGCGTGGGATCGAGCCGCGGCGCCAGTGGCCGGACGCGACGCGGATCCCGAAGCCGAACGAGATGGGGCGCGCGCTGTGCATGCTCGGTGATCCGGGGTGGGGGAGGGACGTTGCGCGAGGGCGCTCGACGGAGGGGGCGGCGGGCGCGGTGGGCGCGGGCGGCGCAGCGGGCGCGGGCGGCTTCGAGGACCACCTGGTGGGGGCCGCAACGGAGGTCATCCGTGGCCGGTGGCGCCCGAGCCCGGCGCCCGAATGGGTGACGTGCGTGCCGTCGGCGTCCCGCCCGGGGCTCATCGAGGCCTTCGCGGAGCGCCTGGCATCGGCGCTGGCGCTGCCGTTCGTGCCCTGTGTGGCGTCTTCCGCCGGAGGGCCGGCGCAGGCGCAGATGGCGAACAGCGCGCAGCAGGCCGCCAACGCGCGTCGGCGCCTGACCATTGTCGCATCCGGGGTGAGGTCCGGGCCGGTCCTGCTGGTGGACGACATCGTGGACTCGCGCTGGACGCTGACGGTGGCCGGGGCGCTGCTCCGCGAGCACGGGTCCGGGCCGGTCCTGCCGTTCGCCCTTGCCGTCGCGGTGCCCAGGGGGGAGTGACGCGCGGATCCGGCCGGCGTCAGCCCCGGTGGGCGCCGTATCCTCGATGGGGCCGTATCCTCGATGGGCGCCGTCCGGCGTTCCACGGATGGGCCGCTCGAGCACCCACGCGATCCTCGAGGACGCATGCCCAGGACCTTCTCCTTCCTGCACACCGGTGACCTGCACCTCGACACGCCCTTCGCCGGGCTGACGAGCGCCGCGCCGCCGGCGATCTCGGAGCGCCTCCGCGTTGCAACCCTGCGGGCCTGGGACCGGATCGTCTCGCTGGCCATCGAGCGGCGCGTGGACTTCGTGGTCGTGGCGGGTGACGTCTTCGAGGCCGAGACGCGGACGCTTCGCGGCCAGCTCGCCTTCGCGGACGGCCTCGCGCGCCTGGCGGCCGAGGGGATCCCGACGACGGTGGTCACGGGCAATCACGATCCGCTCTCGGGCTGGGAGGCAACGGTGGAGTGGCCTGCGCTCGCGCACCGCTTCGGTGGCGACGCCGTCGGGGAGCATCCGATCGTGCGGGACGGGCAGGAGATCGCCCGTGTGTACGGCATCAGCTACGCGCGCAAGGTCGAGACCCGGGACCTCGCCGCCGGCTTCTGCCGGGCGCCGGACGCACCCTTTTCGATCGGCTTGCTCCACGGCACCATCGGCCTGACGGACCGCCACGAGCGGTACGCCCCCACGACCGAGGAGGTCCTCGTCGCGTCCGGCATGGACTACTGGGCGCTGGGCCACATCCACGCCCGGCGCGTGGTCCGGGCAGCCGGGCCCTGCGTCGTCTACCCGGGCAACCCGCAGGGCCGCGACCCAGGCGAGATTGACCCGCGGGGCGTGGCGATGGTGGAGGTGGACACGGACGGCGTGCCGCACGCCGTGTTCGTGGACACGGACGTGGTCCGCTGGGTGGTGGCCTCGATGGACTGCTCGGCGCTGGCGACGATGAGCGACCTTCTGGCGGGGATCCGGAAGGAGCTCGCGGCGCGGGTCAAGGCGGCGGACGGGCGGAGCATCGTCGTGCGCATCGACCTGCGCGGGTTCACGCCACTCCACGACGAGCTCCGGATGCCCGGGGTGGTGGCGGACCTCCTGGGGGCCCTGCGTGCCGAGAACCCGATCGAGACGGATCCCTTCGCGTGGCTGGATGCGATCCGGGACGAGACCCGGAGCGACCAGGAGACGGCCTACGCGCGCGGGGCCGACTTCATCGCGGAGCTCGACGCCCTCGTGGAGGCGACGGCCGCGGCGGCGGCATCGGGGGCGTCGGCTGGTGGCGCCGCGGCGGAAGGCGGCGCGATCCGCGAGGCCCTTGACCTGTCCGCGCTCTCCCGCGAGCTGTACGCCGACGATCGGGTGCGCAGGACGCTCGGCGCTGGCATGGATCGGGCGGCCACCCCGGACCTGGCCGGGGCCCGGGACCCGGCCGACCTGGTCGATGCCCTGCAGGAGGCGCGGACGCTCGTCCTCGACCGCCTCCGGTCCACCGGGGCCTGACGCAGTGCGCATCGACCGGCTCCACCTCGACGGCTTCGGACGCGCTGAGAACGCGGACATCCTCCTCGGCCCCGGCCTTACGCTCGTCCGCGGCGCGAACGGCACCGGCAAGACCACCGTCCACCAGTTCCTCCACGCGATCCTGTTCGGCTTCGTCAAGGACCACTTCCCGCTGGTCCGCGGCGGCAGGCGGGGCGGGCTCATCAGCGGCACCCTGGCCGACGGCCGCCGGTTCGAGATCACGCGCCACGGGGACCCGGTCACGGGCGCCGGCCAGCGGCTCTCGGTGACCGTGGAGGGCCTGCCCGGCGGCACCGACGAGCAGCGCCTGGCCCTGGTCACCGGCGGCGTGACGAAGCACGTGTTCGAGAGCGTGTTCGCCTTCGGCCAGGACGAGCTGCACGACGTGGGCCGCCTCACCAAGGCGGAGGTCGCGGACCGGATCTACGGCGCCTCGATCGGGGTGATCGGGGACGTGCTGAAGGTGGAGCGGGTCATCGGCGGCGAGATGGACGCGCTCTGGAAGAGCCGCGGCGCCCTGCCGGCGGTGAACCGGCGGCTGGTGGAGATCGAACGCCTGGAGGGAACCCTCCGGGCGCGCAACCTGCCCAAGGAGTACGGCGACCTGCGCCGTCGGCTGGAGACGGCCGGGACCGGGCGGGCGGCGCTGGACCGGCGGATCGCTGCGCTCGACGGGCGGCGCCGGGACCTGGAGCGGCTCCGGGACGCGCGGGCGCCGTGGCGGAAGGCGTCCGAGGCTCGGGCGGAGCTGGCGACGCTGCCGGACGAGGCGCCGGTGACCGCCGACGATCTCGCGCGGGAGGCGGCCCTGGGCCAGGCGGTGTTCATCGCCACCGGGGCGGCGGATGTGGCGCGCGCGACCCGGGAAGCGCTGGACACCGAGTTGGCCGCGGCGTCGTACCGCGCCGACGTGCTGGACCGTGCGGCGGAGATCGACGCCGCGGTGACGGCGGCCGCGACGTGGCAGTCGCGCCGGGCGGACATCGATGAACGTCGTCGGCAGCGCGTGGCCGTGCGGGGCTCGATTGACGCGGTGCTTGCGGAGGCGGGCTGGGACGAGGCGAGGCTGGCCGCGGCCGATCCGGCGCAGCTGCGGGCGAGCGTGCTCGCCCACGCCCGGGACGACCTGGACGTGCCGGCCCGAGGGACGGCTGCACCGGCGGAGCGGGCCCGGACCGCCGCCGCGGACCTCGCGCGGGTGCAGGGCCGGGTGGCGGCGCTGGAGGTGTCGCTCGCATCCGCTCCTGCGGTCGATACGGCGGCCGCCGACGAGCTGGACCGGCAGGCCAGGGGCCTGCTGGACGACCTGACGCGGGCCTCGTTGATGCGGGCCGCGATCGAGGCCGCGAACCCGGCCGTGATCCCGGCCGAGCCCGCGGCGACCGCGACGGTCCCGGCTACCGCGTCGGCCTCGTCTGCATCGCCTGCCTCTCGATCCTCAATCGAGCGGCGGGTGGTCATCGGCGGCGGCAGCGCGGCGCTCGCGCTCGGAGCCGTGCTCGCCATCGCGGTCTCGCCGGCCATCGGGATCCTCGTCGTCGTCCTCGGCCTGGTCGCTGTCGTCGGCGCCGGCTTCGTGGTCGCACGCCGCGTGCGCTCGGCCGCGGTTCCAGCCGTTCCGGTGGTGCCCGCGACGCCGTCTGAGCACCTCATGGCGGGCGACCTTCGGGCGCTGGAGGTGGAGCTGGCGGCCCGCTGGGTTGGGTTGGGTCTCACCATGCCGCCGCGATCGGATGGTGTCGAACCGCTCCGCGCGGAGGCGGCCCGGATCCGGCTGGCGGCCGAGTCACGGCGAGGCCTCGAGCGGGATCTCACACGCCTGGCTGCCGACGTCGCCGCCGCCGAGACGGGCGCCTCGGCGGCTGCCGATGCCGATCGCGCCGCGCAGGCCGAGGTCGAGGCCGGCCAGGCTCGATGGACGGCGTTCCTCACGGGCCTAGGCCTGCCGGAAGCCCTGGACCGGGACGGGGCGATGGACCTCGTGGCCCGGCTCGCCACCGCCCATGCCGGCCTGGAGGTTTTCGCGGCGCTCGACCACGGCCTGGGGGTCACGGACCAGGAGCGCCGCACCTGGGCGGAGGGCGTGGCGCGACTGGCCGGGGACCTGGGCGTCGAGACCGGCGAAGCCGAGGTCGTGGTGGAGCGGCTGCGCCAGGAGCTGGCCAGCGCCCGCACGGCGTTCCGCGCCCGCGAGGACCTGGCGCGCCGTCGTGACGCGGCCGGCACCGCGGAGCGTTCGACGACCGAAGCGCTGGCCTCCGCCCGGGTCGGGCAGTCGGCCTTCCTCGCCGGCGTCGGGGCTATCGATGCGGTGATGCTGGCCGCCCGCCACCAGCGCACGCTGGCCAGGTCGCGGGCCCAGGCGACGCTGCGCCAGGCCGAGGAGGCATTCGCGGCGCTGGTCCCGGAGGACCGGCGGCCGGCGGTGGAGGACGCGCTGCGCACGGCCGATCCGGACGAGCTGGAACGCCAGCGAGCGGACGTCACCGAGGAGGTTCGCCGGCTGGGTGAGGATCGGGACGCGCTGCTGGCGGAGGAGGGGAGCCTGGGCGAGCAGGTCCGGCGCCTGTCCCAGGAGGCGGACACGTCGGCCGTGCGGCAATCTCTCGCCGATGAGCGCGGAGCCCTGGTCGAGGACGCCCGGCGGTGGCTCGTGCTCCGGACCGCCACGGAGCTGCTGCGGACGACGCGCCGCTCGTACGAGGCCAAGCACCGTCCGGCCGTGCTCGCCCGGGCGGAGTCGCTGTTCGTCGACTGGACCGCCGGCGAGTACACGGGCTTCGACCGGCTCTCGGAGTCCGGCCTCGACGCCGTGGTCGGTGCGACCGACGGCAAGCGCGTACCGCTGACCGGCCTCTCGCGCGGGACGGCGGAGCAGCTCTACCTCGCGATGCGGATCGCCCTGGTGGAGCACCTGGCCACCCAGCAGGAGCCGCTCCCGCTGGTGATGGACGACGTGCTCGTCAACTTCGACCCGGACCGCGCGCAGCGCGTCGCCCGGACCATCGAGGAGGTCGCGGCCGGGCGCCAGGTCATCTACCTGACCTGTCACCGCGATGTGGCGCTCCGCCCGCACCGGACGATCGAACTCGGCCGGGACGTGGAGGTTCGCGCGGTGGTTGACGCCTAGGCCTCGGGAACGGAGCCGGCTATCCCTGCCGGCGGGTGCTCTCGTTGCGGCGTGCCGCACGCAGGATGACAACGATCCGGCGGGCGTCGTCGATTGCGTGGGCAGGTCAGTACGTGCCCGGGTCACCAGCCGTCGCCATGGCCGTCGTCGCTCTCCACCTCCTCGCGGATAGCGTCCTCGTTGATCGCGGCGTCGCACTCCTGGCATATGGGCGGATCCCAGTCGCCGGTCTCCGGCAGGTTCGTGCGGCCGCAGGTGGTGCACACGAACGCGAGGGCCACCAGGCTGTCATCGGGGCGGGGATAGGCGTGCGGTTGCCGCACGGCGGCCGTGGGGGTGGGCTTGCGCTTGAACCAGCTCATGAGTGAAGTCTGCTTCGGCCCCGTGACAGCTGTGCGTCACGGGTGTTCGTGGTCCCGCGGCGGGCGGGCTGCCCGCGGCGGACGGGCTGCCCGCGGCTGGCTTCCACCCGTTCCGGGACACGGCCCGGCGTCCGCGCGATTTTCTGCCATCTACCAGCTGGGCTGGTGCATCGCAAGGTTCTGACACGCCGAGACGGGTCACAGCGACCCGCTGACCGGCCGCTGAGCACGAACCTGCGGGCGATGGTCGCCCTACCGACCCGATCCGGCGCCCGGACCCGGACTAGCACCAGCCATGCTGGTACGTGACAGGGATCCCGGTCCGATGGTGACCTTGCACCAGCCTCACTGGTAGGTGGCAGGAACCCGGGGCCGCCGCGCCCAACCCGGGGCCGCCGCGCCCCGCCCGAGCCGCCGCGCCCAACCCGGGGCCGCCGCGCCCAGCCCGAGCCGCCGCGCCCAACCCGGGGCCCGCCCCGAGCCGCTCGCACCCGCGCCTCGGCCCCCGAACCCCAACGCGCCTAGACTGGCGCCCATGCGCACCATCGAGATCGACGGCCTCCGGACCTCGCGGATCGGCCTTGGCACCTGGCAGTTCGGTAGCCGCGAGTGGGGCTACGGCGACACGTACGCACGGAAGACCGCGCCGGCGCTGATCCGCCGGGCGCTGGAGCTCGGCATCACGATGATCGACACGGCCGAGATGTATGGCTTCGGCCGCTCGGAGCGGATCATCGGCGAGACCCTCGCAGGTCTCCCCGAGCCGGAACTCGCCGGCCTGACCGTCGCCACCAAGTTCATGCCCATCGCTCCCGCCGAGCGGATCGTCGCCCGGCAGGCTTTGGGCAGCCTGGGTCGCCTGCAGGCGGAATCCCTGGACCTCTACTACGCCCACTGGCCGAACCCGTTCGTCTCGCCGCGTCGCGTCATGCAGTCGCTCCGGCCGCTGCTCGCCGAGGGGCTCGTGCGCCGCGTGGCTGTGAGCAACTACTCCGTCGCCCAGTGGCGGGATGCGGAGCGCGCGCTGCGGGCACCGGTGATCGCGAACCAGGTGCGCTTCAGCCTGGCCAGTCCAGCGCCGGCGCACGACCTGGTGCGGTACGCGGCAGAGAACGACCGTCTCGTCGTCGCCTACTCGCCGCTGGCGCAGGGGCTCATGAACGTGGAGCGGGACTGGGCGCAGGTCCGCGGCTTCCGCCGCACCATGCGGTCCGCCCGGCGGATGACCGGGTTCGAGGCGCTCGCCGCGGCCGTACGCGAGATCGCCGCGGCCCACGACGCCGCGCCGACGCAGGTCGCCCTGGCCTGGGTGCTGGCGCACCCGAACACGATCGCGATCCCGGGCGCCCGCACGATCGAGCAGCTGGAGTCGAACGCCGCGGCCGCCGACCTGGTCCTCTCCGACGACGAGGTGGCGCGGCTCTCGGCCGAGGCGAACGCCTTCGCCGGAGGCCGCTGAGCCGGGGACGCCGGACCGCACGCGAAGGGGGACGATGACCCACGTCGCGCATCGCCGCTTCCTGACGACGGCGGAGACACAGGCCCGCCGGCCTCTGGGCGCCGCGCAGCGCCTCGGGCCCGTCGGCTGGGTGTTCACGTTGCTGGCTGTCACCTGGGCGGTGATCGAGCTGCGGCCGCTCACCGAGTTCAGCGCGTTCGACTCCCTGGACAAGGACGCGCTGCTGGTGGTGCGCACCCTCGGCGAGGTGGCGCTGCTGGCGCTGCCGGCGGGACTGCTCCTGGGGTTCCCGGGTGCGCGGCGCCGGAACCCATGGCTGTTCCGGGGCCTGGTGCTCCTGGCGCTGGTGCAGCTCGCACAACCGG
>DATCGK010000045.1:0-2894 GCA_036508975.1 Candidatus Limnocylindrales bacterium | reverse complement strand
GCCCCACGCGCCCACGTTGCCGGCCGCGTCGGTGACGCGGACATAGGCCGTGTGTGGCCTGTCCGGCGAATCGGGGGTCAGCGCGTAGCGGCCGCCGGCCACGGCGATCGGGCCGGATGTGCCGTCGAGCGCAAGCTCAGTGGTCCCACCGGTCTCGGGCGCCGTCCACACGATCGCGTGGGCAGGCGAGTCGTACGTGACCGTCGGCGCCGCCGGAGCCACGGTGTCGACGGTGAACGTGACCGTGACCGCCGAGCCGGCCGACCAGTTCCGGGGGCTTGTCGGGTCGACCGTCACGACGTGACGCCCATCGGCGAGGTCCGTCAGCGGGACCGTCGTCGCGGACGAGGTGGCCAGCGCCGATCCGTCCACGGAGACGACGTACTGCACCGAGAAGCCCGATACCGCGGACCACGCGAGCGAGAAGTCGCGCCCCCGGTACGAAGCGCCGGAGACGATGCCGGTAACGGCGGCCTTCGCGAGGTTCGGGTACTCGGCCTTGAGCAGCCCGTAGGCAGCCGTCATGTCGAGCTTGCCCCACCCGTTCGTCAGGTCGTATCCGGCGGCGCCCATATCCACGGCAGAGGACTGGAGCAGGTCGACCACGTCATCGGCTCCGAGTCCCGGCGCGAGTCGCAGGGTCAGCGCCGCGGCGGACGCGACGAGAGGAGCGGCCATGGACGTGCCGTCCCACCAGGTGTAGCCCGGGATCGAGCCGCTGGCGAAGCCATCCGCGTCCCAGCCCGGCGTGGTCGGCCCCCAGAGGTGGTCGCCCGGGGCGAGGATGTCGAGTCCGGTGCCCCAGTTGCTCGAAGCGGTCTTGGCGGGAACGGTCGCGGGGGTCAACCCCCCTCCGCCCGTCAGCGTGTAGGCGCCGACGCCCATGACGTGGTCGTTCGCGGCAGGATAGCTGACCTCGCCGGATCCGTCGTTGCCGCTCGCCGCCACGATGACGGCGCCTTTGGCGTACGCGTAGTCGATCGCGTCCTGCATCGCCGGTGAGTAGTCCACCCCGCCGATGCTCATCGAGATGACCCTGCAACCGTCGTCGGCCGCGAGCCGGATGGCGTCGTTGACGGCATCGTCCAGGATGATCGCGCTGCCCGCCGGGTAGCCGATGTCCGGATCGCCGTCGGTCCAGATCCCCTGGACCTTATACACGCGGACCTGCGTGTCGTAGGCCGCTGCGGCTCCGCCGATCCCGTTGTTCGTGCCTTGGGCGATCTCGCTCGCGGTCATGGTGCCATGGGATGCGGTCTTGTTGTCGTTGCGCGGAGCCCCCGGTGAGACCGGCGTCACGTCGTCGTCCGTGACCCGGACGCCGGTGGCGCCGTTGTAGGTGGCGAAGAGGTCCTTGCCGGCGACGATGTTCGAACCCTTGTCCGGGTGGGTGAAGTAGAAGCCCGTGTCGATGACCGCGACCTTCACCTGCGAGCCAGTGGCACGGGCGTGGTACGCGACGGTCTCGCCGTCCAAGACGAGCTGTGGCCAGATCGCGTCGAAGTTCGGCGAACCGGTGCCCCGCAACCACCAGCTCTTCGCGTGAGCCAGCATCGCGGTGACGCCGCCCGAGGTGAACGAGCGGTTCGTGGCGTCAGAGAAGTCGGGGTCATCGGTGGCGGTGTAGGCGAGGACGTGCCGGATGTAGTTCGGCACCGCATACTCGACGTTCGGATCGCGGGCCAGCTTCGCCGCGTAGGACTGTCCGGTCTGGCCCTCAGGCGCCGGCAGCACATAGGTGCCGTGGCGCATCTTCCGCCCACCGACCAGTGAGGCGATGTTTCTGCCGGCCCGGGCCTTGACGATGACGAGGCCGGAGTCGTCCGAGACCGCGGCCGACGTCGAGGCGACGAGGGAGGCGGGCGCGCACACCGGGATCGTTGCGGCGGCGTACGGGACGGCCGCGGCAGGGATCGCCGGAGTCGTCAACGTCACGGCCAGCGCTACTGCAAGGAACGCGCGCCACAGCCTCGCGGACACCACGCTTGCAACTACCCCGTACTTGTACACGGAAATCTTCACGTCCCGGCTTTGGACTCGGGCGGATGATTCGTGGATCGTCTTTGATTGTACGGCTTGGCCCGGTTGTGTCCGGAATCTTCTGTAAGTAACGTGGCCGCCTGAAGTGATGAAGGCGGCCACCGCCCTCCATGATGGTTGGTGCTTTACGCCGACTACCAAGGAGGAAACGATGGCCAGAAGAAACGCTAAGGTCCTGCCGGTCGATTTGCAAGAAACGCTGCTCGACGCGCCGGGCTTCCTGCGCGAGCTCGTGCACGCCGCGCTGCAGGAGGTCCTCGAGTCCGAGATGACCGAACGCGTGGGCGCAGGTCGCCACGAGCGCACACCTGATCGCACCGGACAGCGCAACGGCTACAAACCTCGCACGCTCTCGACCCGCGTCGGCGCCATGACACTCATGGTGCCCCAGGACCGTGACGACACTCATCTCCAGCAAGCTGTTCGCCCGCTACCAGCGAACCGAGAAGGCGCTGGTGCTGGCACTCATGGAGATGTATGTGGTCGGGGTGTCGACCCGCAAGGTCGCCCGCGTCACCGAGGAGCTGTGTGGCACCTCGTTTTCGAAGTCCACGGTCTCGGCGCTCGCCGGTCGGCTCGACTCTGAACTCAACGCGTGGCGGACGCGGCCTTTGTCCGATCACGCCTGGCCCTACCTGTTCGTGGACGCTCGCTACGAGAAGGTCAGGCGCGGCGGGCGCGTCGTGAGCCAAGGCGTGCTCATCGCCTACGGCGTGCGAGACGATGGACTGCGCGAGATCGTGACCGTGAGCTGCGCCGACACCGAGAGTGAGGCGACCTACCACGAGCTGTTCGCCGATCTGAAGGCCCGGGGCCTTGCCGGCGTCGTGCTCGTGATCTCCGATGCGCACCCG
>DATCGK010000044.1:0-3347 GCA_036508975.1 Candidatus Limnocylindrales bacterium | reverse complement strand
GGTGCACGACCCGTCCGTGGTCCCCCGCCGCCTCGCCGGGCTGGTCCCGGAGCCCGCGGAGCCGGTCCACCGCGCCCGGCAGCGCGAACTGCGCGGCGCCCAGCCCGTCCACGAAGTAGCCCCGCCGGATCCGGCCCGCCTCCTCCATCGCGCGCAGCACCGGGTAGACGGCGCTGAAGCCGCCGTCCACGGCCTCGCCCGCGACGGCCTCGCGGGTGAGGACGCCGTGCCTCTCCAGCAGGACGAGGGCCTGGGCGTGGACACGCTCCGTGCGGGTGGACCCGACAGTGGCGCCGTCCGCCGCACCCGCCGCACCCGCCGTCTCGCCACCGCCGTCGTCCCCCACCAGGGACCACCGCCCGGCAGCCTCCGGCGGCCCGAGCGCCGTCAGCCGGCCCGGCCGAGGCCGGTGGTCCTTCGTGGGCCGCTTCCAGCGCAGCGCGCGCAGGGGCGCCACCGTGTCGTTCGTGACCTCGCCCGCCCAGACGAGGTCCCAGAGCGCATCGAGCACCTCGCGGTCCGAGCGCCCGGCGGCAGCCGTGAACAGGTCGCGGTAGAAGCAGGCGCCCCGCCGCCGCAGGTGGGCTCGCAGCCGGTCGTGGATCGCGCCCGACGGCAGCTCGACGCCATCCGGCAGGCCCGTGGGCCGCAGCAGCTCCCGGCCGGGCCGGTACAGCACCACGCGACCGTCGTCCCGGCCGAGGCTCCCCCGCCCCACCCAGGCGACCTCGCCCATCGCGCCGAGCTCGTCGAGGAGCCGGGGCTGGTAGCCCGGGATCCGCGCGGGGAGCACGTCGCGCTCCAGGACGGACGCCGGGATGGGCAGGCCGGCCAGCTGGTCCACGACCTCCGCGAGGCGTTCCAGCGCCGCGGAGCCACGGAACGGGGATCCACCACTCCCGCTCCCCGGGGCGGACGGCGACGGGGCGATGCCATGCCAGGCGGGCAGGAACCGCGCCAGCGTCACGGGATCGACCGGCTCCACCTCCCGGCGAAGCTTCGCCAGGGAGCGCCGCCGCAGCAGCCGCAGGACCTCCGGGTCGCAGTACTCGCGCTCCGCCCCGCCCGGCCGGAACTCACCCGAGAGGAGGGTTCCCGCGGCTACCAGGTGGTGGAGCACGTCCTCCACCACCCCCGCGGGCAGCCCCCACCGGCGGGCCGGCTCCGAGCCCAGGAACGGTCCATGCGTGCGTGCGAACCGGGCCAGCAGCCCGTCAAGCGCGCCCGTCACCGGCGCCAGGAACGCCCCCGGCACACCCGGCGGCGCCGAAACACCCACGCCGTCCCGGTACCGCGCCACGTCCTCGATCGCGATCCAGCGCTCCTCCCCGGCGATCCGCGCCCGCACCGCGCGCCGGCTCCCGGCCAGCTCCGCCAGGTGGATCGCCGCCTCGACGCGCCCGCCCGCGGTGCGCGCGCCCGCCTCCTCGGCGGTGAGGTCGCCCAGCCGCCGCAGCAGATCGTGGACCTGGTCCGGGTCCTTCGCCTGCCGCTCCTCGACCAGCGCCTGGAGGCTGAGTTCCAGGTCCGCGAGCGCGTCCGGGTCCAGCAGCTCCCGCAGCTCCTCCTGGCCCAGGAGCTCCCGCAGCAGGTCCCGGTCCAGCGTGAGCGCCTGGGCCCGCCGCTCCGCCAACGGGGCGTCGCCGTCGTACATGTAGGCGGCGACGTAGTCGAACAGGAGCGAGCTCGCGAAGGCGGAGGCCCTCGCCGTCTCCACCGAGTGCACCGCCAGCTCCCGCCGCTGGACGCCGCCCAGGATCTCGCGGAGCGCGGGCAGGTCGAAGACGTCCGCGAGGCACTCCCGGTAGGTCTCCACCAGGATCGGGAAGCTCCCGTACCGGCTCGCAACGGCGAGGAGGTCCGCAGAGCGCTGGCGCTGCTGCCAGAGCGGGGTCCTGGTCCCGGGCCGGCGGCGCGGCAGGAGGAGGGCCCGGGCCGCGTTCTCGCGGAACCGGCTGGCGAACAGGCTCGACTGCCCGACCCGGCCGACCACCAGGTCCTCGACCTCCTCGGGGTCCGGGAAGAGGAGCTGCTCCACGCCGTCCAGCGAGCCGTCCCCCTCCGGCAGGCGGATGGCGATGCCGTCGTCGGACCAGATGGTCTGGACCTCGAGCCCGAGACGCTCCTGGAGCCGCGCCTCGAGCGCCATGCACCACGGAGCGTGGACCCGGCCGCCGAACGGGCTGAGGATCACCAGCCGCCAGTCGCCCAGCTCGTCGCGGAACCGCTCGATCACGATGCGGCGGTCCGTGGGAAGGGCGCCCGTGGCCGCGCGTTCGTCCTCGATGTAGGCGAGCAGGTTCTCGGCGGCAAGGTTGTCCAGGTCGTGCTCGCGCCGCAGGCGCTCGGCCGCCTTCGCCCGCCCCTTCGCCCCCTTCGCGAGGTCCGCCTCCACCCCGCGCACGAACGCACCGATCTGCCGGCCCAGCTCCACCGGCCGCCCGACGGCGTCGCCGTGCCAGAACGGGAGCTTGCCCGGGATACCGGGCGCGGGTGTGACCGTGACCCGGTTGGGAGAGATGTCGGTGACCCGCCAGGAGCTTGCGCCGAGGACGATGACGTCACCGTGCATCCCCGCCCGCAGTTCGTAGACCATCTCCTCGTCCAGCTCGCCGACCCTTCTCCCCGGCGTGCCCGCCTCGCCCTCGAGGAAGACCGGGAACAGGCCCCGATCCGGGATGGTGCCGCCGCTGGTGATCGCGACGACGCGCGCGTCCCGCCTCGCCTCGACCGTGTCGGCCAGGCGATCCCACGTGATCCGGGGCTTGAGCTCCGCGAACTCGTCGGACGGATAGGCCCCCGCGAGCATGCCCAGGACGCCCTCGAGGACCTCGCGGGTGAGCGTCTCGAACGGGGCGGCGCGCCGGACGACCAGGAGCAGCTCGTCCACGGCGAAGCGCTCGTCCAGCGTCATCGCCACGAGCTGCTGGGCGAGGACGTCGAGCGGGTTGCGCGGCAGCGTCGTCGACTCGATCGCGCCGTCGTGCATGCCCTTGACGACGACCGCCGTCTCGAGCAGGTCCCCGCGGTACTTGGGGAAGATGACCCCCTTGCTCGGCTCGCCCACCTGGTGCCCGGCACGGCCGATGCGCTGGAGGCCACGGGCGACGGACGTGGGGCTCTCCACCTGGATGACGAGGTCCACGGCGCCCATGTCGATGCCGAGCTCCAGTGAGCTCGTCGCGACCAAGGCGGGGAGGCGGCCGGCCTTGAGCTCCTCCTCGATCTGGAGGCGCTGCTCCCGGGCGATACTGCCGTGGTGGGCGCGGACCAGCTCCTCGCCCGCGAGCTCGTTGAGGCGCTGGGCCAGGCGCTCCGCGAGCCGGCGGCTGTTGGTGAAGACGATG
>DATCGK010000043.1:0-4778 GCA_036508975.1 Candidatus Limnocylindrales bacterium | reverse complement strand
GAGGGGCGGTCGCCGGCCTAACGCCAGGAGACCAGCGCCACGGCTACGATCCCCGCCAGCCCGGGCAGGCTGACCGGCTCAGCGTCCGCCGACCATATCCGGGCGGCGGTCAGCGTCGCCGCCGAGGCGACGATCTCGCCGGCGCCTGCCCGGGCCATCAGCCGCGACGCGACGTGGACGTCGCGGCCGGCCCACCCCGTCCCGGTCGAGAGCGCCTCGCCGTGATGGAGGCCGATCCGGACCCCCGGGGCGAACCCGGTCGTCTCGCGATGCTCCGCGAGCGTGCGCTGGATGGCAACGGCGCACGTTACGGCAGGCGCCGGTGACGGGAAGGTCACGAAGAACCCATCGCCGGCGTGATCCACCTCGACGCCGCCATGGGCCTCGAAGAGCCGCCGCAGGGTGGCGTCGTGCCACGCGCGCAGCGCCGACCAAGCGAGGTCCCCGATGACGTCGATGAGCGCGGTCGACCCGACGATGTCGGTGAACATGAATGTGCGTGCCGCCGCGCGGGCCCCGGGCACGAAGGTCGCCCCGGGCCCCGGACTCTCGTCGACGAGGCCCAGGCGCATCGCGACGGCGGCAGCCTCGACCCGCCTGGTCACGCCCAGCCGGGCCAGGACTTGACGGACATGGACGTTCGCGGTCTTCGAAGAGATGCCGAGGGCAGCTCCAATCTCCGCGTTCGTCCGGCCGCTGCCCAGGAGCTCCAGGACCTCGATCTCGCGGACGGACAAGCCGGTCTCCTCCAACTTCCGACGACCGTCCTTGGGGCCGGCGGACAGCCGGTCGCGGAGCGGGCCCTCGGCGCGGTCGGTGGCACGGGCCGCTGACGCCGCAAGCGGCACTGACGGAACGACCGATGCGAGGTTGATCCGGGCCCGGCGAGCCACGCCCGCGACCCTGGCGGCTAGCGGTCCGGCGCCCAGCCGGGCGGCCTCCGCGGCGGCGCTGGCGAGCTCCTCGACGGCGATGGCTCGCCCGCTGCGGCGACCGCCGTTCGCCAGGATCGCCTCCGCCCGTCGCCAGCGGGCATAGGCGGCCTGGGCCGGGATGTCGAGGCCGTGCCAGGCGTCCGCGAGCCCGGCCCAGGCACGCTCGTCCGCTGCGGCGTCGGCCCGAAGGCATTCGGCTCGCGCCCAGGCCGCGGTCGCGGCGAGCCCACGGGTCGCGGGGGATCGTCCGCCGGGGACGCCGACGAGGTCATCGAGCCGGGCGACGTTCCGGGCGGCAGCGTCCCGAGCGTCTGCGAGCGCTGCCTCGTCGCGCCAGGCGCGGGCGGTCTCTGCTCGGTCGGCCGCGGCGCGGGCCCCCAAGGCGAGCAACGGCCCCGCCAGGAAGACGTCGTCGCTGCCCTCGAGGGCCGCCAGTCCGGCCTCGACGGCCGCGGCCGCCTTGTCGGGTCTTTCTGCCCAGCAGGCAAACTCGGCGTCGGCGGTTCGGAGGTACGCGACCAGGTCGAAGTCGACATCGCCGGCGGCCATGCGGTTGCCGACGTCCAGCGCCTTCCGCGCGTCCTCGAAGCGACCGCGGGCCGTCGCAAGGCGCAACCGGACGATCACCAGGTAGAGCGGACCCTCACCGTCGGGGTCGAGCGAGCGACCCTCGGCGACCAGGGAGTCGGCCTCGTCCCATCGGCCGAGCCGCAGGAGGATGTCGGCGGCGGCGGCTCGAAGAGTGAGGCCGTACCGCCGTTCGAGGCCGTCGCGCCTGGCTGCCATGATCCCTTCGAGGGCGGCCGCCAGCGCCTCGTCCGGGCGGTCCGCCAGCCCCAGGTGGTACGCCAGGTTGTGGAGACCCACGATGAGCCCTTCCCCGGGATCGTTGGTTCGGGCGATGCTGCAGGCCGCCTCGAGCGCCGCGATCCCGCCGTCGATGTCGCCGATCCCGAAGCGGTCCATGCCGAGCATGTCAAGCGCTCGGCCCTCCTCGACCGGCGCGTCCGCCCTGCGGGCAGCCGTGATCGCCTCCTCGCAGACGGCGGCCGACTCGCGGTAGCGGCCCAGCCCCATCAGGGCTCCCCCGAGCCCTCGCATGACGCGTGCCCGGGCCAGGCTCGGTGGCTCGGTCGGGACGAGGTCGACGGCGCGGCGGTGGTGGACAAGCGCCTCGTCGCTGCTCCCGGCGAGCCAGCGGTGGTAGCCAAGGCGGCTCTCGAGGATCCCGGCCCGGACGGGATCGGCGGCCGGGTTGACGAGCTGGATCCCGCGTTCGACGAGCTTGGCCGCCGAAGCGAAGTCGCTTGAGAGGTTGGCCGCCTCCTCCGCGTCAAGGAGGAGCGCCACCTCGTCTGGCGCCTCGTCGCGGATCCCGGACGGCAGGCGTGGCAGCAGGTCGAGGGCTCGACGCCGATGCCGCACCGCCTCGGCGTAGGCGCGGACAGCCATCGCCGCGTCGGCCGCGGCCAGCGCGGCACGGAACGCCTCGCCGGGGCGGTCGGCCGCCGCCCAGTGGTTGGCGACCTCGCCGGCCGCGCCGACCGGGCTCGGGTCGGCCAGCCACGGGTTCTCCGTGAGCGTCGTCGCCAGCGCGGCGTGGAGCGCCCGGCGCTCGCCCGCGAGGAGCTCGGCCACGATTGCCTCCCGGAGGAGAACGTGGTGGAGATCGACGAGCGGCGCGCGGGCGTCGACCAGGTGGCGCGCGATCGCGTCGTGGAGGGCGGCGTGCACGGATGCCGCCTCCAGGCCCGTCGCCCCGGCTAGGAGGCGATCATCGACGGCGCGTCCGGCGACCGCCAGGGCGCGGATCACGGCGGTCGTGTCGGACGGTAGGCCGCGGATCCGCACCGCGAGCATTTCGCGCAGCGTCTCTGGGAGCCGGGCTGCGGCGACACCGTCCAGGCCTGGGCCATCCGAGCCCGCCCCTGCGGTGAGCAGCTCCTCGACGAACAGCGCGTTGCCTCCCGACCGCGTTGCGATCGCCGCCATCACCGACGGGCTCGGCGTCGACCCGAGGATCGCTCGGAGCTGGTCGGCCACCTCCGCCGGCGACAAGGGTCCCAGGTCAATCCGCTCGCATCCGGGCCCCCGCATCAAGTCCACGAGCCAGCGTTCGATCCGGGGGTCCGCACTGGCCGCGTCGGTACGGAGGGTCGCGACCGCTGCGACGCGTTCCACCCGGAGGTTCGCCACGAGATAGGTCAGCAGGTCGCGGGTCGCTTCGTCCGCCCAGTGGACATCCTCGACGATGAGGACAACCGGTTGGTCGACGCCGAGGCGGCCGAGGAGGCCGAGCAACAGCTCGAAGAGGCGCGCTTGGCCCGCTCGATCGGCCAATCGCAACGACGGGCCGGCTGGGGCCGGGCCGTCGACTGCGAGGTCGGGGACCAGGCGGGACAACTCCGCGCGGGCGGGCCCCAGGACCTGGTCTAGGGCCGCCGGGTCGAGCTCCCGACTCAGGCGGCGGAGGGCCTCCGCGAACGGGGCGTAGGGCAGCCCGCCGTCGGCGATCGCGAGGCAGCCGCCGACCAGGGTGTGGATGTCGGGTTCGAGCGAGAGGACGAAATCTGCCGCGAGTCGGCTCTTGCCGATGCCGGCGTCGCCGGCCATGAGGATGAACCGGGAGCGCCCGCCGTGCGCGTCGTCCACCGCAGCACGAAGCCGGGCGAGCTCATCCTCCCGCCCGACCAGACGCGGACTGGACACCCGGCCGGTCATCCCGCCGGGATCATACCCGCGCTCTCGACACCACAGGGCCTCGAGCGCCCCGGGCGCCCCCGCCCCTGGGCCGTCATACGGGCGCCGGACTGGGCTTGCCCTTCGACCCATGGTTGCGCGTCCACGCCAGGGCCGGTGGGCGGCTCGTCCGAGTTTCACCTCGCTCGATGACGATGGAGGGTACCGTAGCCGAGTGGCAGGCCTGGACGGGCCTGACGTTCCCGGTCTCAGGGGCCAACGTGGTCGAAGGCGCCCTCTCGCCGGTGGAGATCGACCTGGCCACGGACTCGGGCGTCTACCACGATCCGAACACTTGGATCGTCCACGATCGGGCGTCGTAGCAGGCAGTCAGGCTCAGTCGCGACATCCTGCGTCCGGGAAGGCCGCTGGTCGAGGACGATCCCAACGTCCGCGAAGTGGTGGTTCGGGCATTGCACTCTGGCGGCTGCTTGGTGCTGGCCGCGCCCGGCGCGAAGGCTGCGGAACAGCTGGTCCGCAATGAGCCCGGGCCGCTGGACCTTCTCCTGACGGACGTGGTGATGCCCGATAGCGGTGGGCAGGAAGTGTCGCGCGGCAGGTGCTTGAAGGTCTCGGCTACCGAGTCCTCGCGGCGTCGAACGGCACCGAGGCGCTCTCGCAGGCCATCAGCTATGAGAGGCCGATCGAGTTGCTCGTCAGCGACGTCATCATCCCGGGCATGAACGGGCGCGAACTGGCTGGACAGATCACCGCCATCCGGCCGGGCACGCGAGTGCTCTACGCCTCCGGCTACACGGAGGATGCGATTACGCCTCGGGGGCTGATCGACCCCGAAGCCCCGTTTCTCTCCAAACCGTTCTCTCCCGATGTCCTTGCGAGGAAGGTGCGCGCAGTTCTCGATGGTTAAGCGGTCCCGGCGACGGCACGCCCGCCATCAGTAGCTGGCCCGAGCATTCGTGCGGAACCCGGACGTGTTGGCAACACTCACCAGTTCGCACGATCTTGAGCTCCTATGTTGTCAAGCCCCCTCGGTGACGGGTCGTGCGCTCCGCTCGACATCGGCGAGCATGGTGCGCAGCACCACATCGGCGAGATGACGCTTCAGGCAGCGCAGGGCCTCGAGCCGGGACTTGCCCTCGGCGG
>DATCGK010000042.1:0-2148 GCA_036508975.1 Candidatus Limnocylindrales bacterium | reverse complement strand
GAGGCGGGGGTCGTGAGCGCCCGTCGCTGGTGCTGGCGGCAGAGCGCCGGGAGTGCCGCGCGAGCGGACACGACCGAGATCCTCGTCACGGTCGAAGGCCATCATGGAACGGCCGGCCGCGACGTGACCCGGGCGCTCGCGGACCTAGAGGCACTCCTCGTCACGCACGCGGCACCGGCCACGCTCCGGAGCGCCGTGCTCAGCGCCGGGGGCTCAACGTTCGAGTAGCCCACGTCGTCACCAACGGCGCCGGGCCACCGGCCGCGGTCGCGTGGGGTGGCCAGGGGAACACCAGGGGAGGCGCGCCTGGCTAGCCACGAAGGAACGATCGTGGTCGTCGCCGTCCGCGAGGAGATGACGAGCCGCGTCATCGCGCGCCGCCTGAGAGACGGCGGTAGTTGCGGGCCAGCTCCGAGGAGTAGCGGCGGCCGATCGTGTTCGCCTGAGCCTGGAGCCACTCGCTGACCGGAGCGGGGCAGGTCGCCGGCTCGGCCGAGACGAGGAGTCCCGTCATGAGCTCCGTGATCTCGTCCCGGGTCAGCACGACATCGTGGACCATCCGGCCGATGACGCGCGAGCCGACGAGGGCGAGCAACGGCGGCACGCCGACGATCCGGGCGGGGGCCCGGGTGCGATCGCGGATGAGCCGGACAAGGTCCGCGAACCGATAGGTCTCCGGGCCGGCGGCGGTGACGGTCACGTCGTCGGCTGTCTCGGCCAGGCGGACCGCCAGCTCGGCAACGTCGGTCACGAGGACCGGCTGGACGCGGTAGTCCCCGGAACCGGGAATCCCGAACACGGGGACCCGCCGCAGCGTCCAGGCGAGGTTGTTGAGGAGGATGTCACCCGGACCGTAGAGGAGCGTCGGCCGCAGGATGGCGTAGGAGATGCCACTCGCCCGGACGATCTGCTCGACCTGCGCCTTCGCCCGAAAGTAGGAGGTCGGGGCGTCGTCCGAGGCGTTCGAGACGCTGAACTGGACGACCCGTCGGACGCCAGCCTTCGAGGCTGCATCGATGAGCATCCCGGACTGCGCGACGATGCCCGCGAAGCCGGCACCCGGGCGCGGGAACCGCCGCCAGTACGTGCTGTAGAGCGTGTCGACGCCGCGCAGCGCCGCGACCAGGCTCCCCTCCTCATCGAACCGCAGGGAAACCGCCTCGACGCGACCCCCGAGTGGGTGGCCGTCCGGGAGGCGCCGAGTCAGCGTTCGCACCTGCCGTCCGCCCGCCAGGAGTCGCTCGGCGATGAACGAGCCCGTGTATCCGAACGCGCCAGTCACTACGTCGACGCCGGTCATCCTGCCCCCAGCCTATCGATCGGTTCACCCGGGTGGCTGCTCTCTGCTGGTCTTTCGACACCATGGCCGACATCCGGACGACTGGAATCAGGCGGCTTTACCGGCTGGCTGTAGCCGATGCTGGCAGGCCGCCGCTCACACTACGCACTGCTGCGTAGGCTGAGCTCGTGGGCGAAAGGTCGGAGGCTCAAGTGGAGTAGCGCCCACACTTTCCAACACATCGTCTGGATAGACGCGGGCACAACGCCACTTCGTCTGGTGCGATCAGCATGATCGCGATGGGCTATCCCGAAGTCGCGCGTGGCGCCCGGTCAAGGGGTCGCGCCTATCGCAAGCCGTCCGACCCGAGAGACGGGAAGGAGGTTGCCGGCCCGAAGTAGTCGAGTGCGGATTGCGCTGGGCGCACCCATCGTTTCGCCGGCGACAGACTCGTCGGCTCCTTTGCCGGGCCCCTGCTCAGGGCCTCCGGTGAATAGGAGGACCTGAGCATCATGCACAAGGCCTCGGCCGGCTCGGCCGCGTTCAACCGGACCGACGCGGGCAACGGCGAGTACTTCGCCCGCCTCTGCGGCGACCGGCTCCGTTACGACCACCGCCGGGGATGCTGGCTCATCTGGGACGGCCACTGGTGGCGAGACGACGGAACGGGACGCGGCGGTGGCGCGCTACAGGCGCGACCGCGACAGCGCGGCCCTAGACCGAACCATGGCCCGCCTCGACACCGAAGAGCGCGAGGCTCGCCAGGTTCATCAAGCAGCTGGTGTTCCAGCCGACGTTGCCGTGGGCTACTTGCGGGAGCTGGCCACTACGTGGCGGCACGCTGAGGGAGGACCGGGACGGCGGATGCT
>DATCGK010000041.1:0-5210 GCA_036508975.1 Candidatus Limnocylindrales bacterium | reverse complement strand
ATTCGTCCTTACGCGCCCGATCCCGCCGTGGTCGACCTTCCGCGGCGCGGGATCGTAGCGGGGCGGGAACTGGAGGGGACCTGTGTACGGCGGCGCGCGATACCTGCTCGACGAGAGAGCGTCCTGGCCTTGGCGCTGCTGGTGCTCCTGATCGTCGGCCTGGCGGATGAGGCGCTGGGGTGCCTCCTGGGCAAGGGTAGGGCTGGTCGCCTTCTTCATCGCCTGGGCGATGCTGCTCGCCGCCTTGGTCTTCTTCCCGTTGCCGCTTCCGCCGTACGAGCGCGTGGAGCTCGGAGTGGGTGGCGCCATCCGCGGCTGGCCGTCGCCGTGGGCGTCCTTCACTCCCTTCGCCACGATCGCGGAGAGCCTCGGGCTTGGCTTCGAGTGGCCGGCGGCGCGCTACCTGCTCGGCAACCTCCTTGCGTTCGCTCCTCTCGGGTTCCTCGCTCCACTGCCCCGGCCGCGATGGCCGCATTGACGCCCGAGCGATGTGAGCACAGGCTCATGCCAATCGCGACAGCGACGGAGTTCGACGTGAGCACGGCAATCGGCACGACGGCATCGGGCCAGAACTCCTGGCCCCGATACGTCGCGGCGGTGGCCGTCCCACTCGCGCTGGCGGGGCTCGCGTATGCCCTGTGGTGGATCAGCGACCGCCTCGTGTATGTGGGTCCGCTCGACCGGGCCGCCTTTGGCTGGGTCGTCGTCATTCCCGTGTGGATCGCCGCTCCTGTCGCGGCGGGGTTCGTGTGGCGAACGCTGAACCGGCGCACCAGCTGGGTGATCGCGGGGCTGGTCGGGACGGTAATTGGCGCTGCCGCGGCACTGTTCCTGTGGCAGGCCGTTGCCTTCCCAAACTGCGGAACAGGCGCGATCCACACCCCCCAGGAGATGGTGTTGCCCTCGCTGCTTGTCGGTGCAGTGGTCGGTGGCGGGGTGGCGTGGAGCGGCTTGGTATCGGCAGGGCTCGCGCGACAGGGACGCCCGATCGCCGCCGTTGCCCTCGGCGCAGCCTTCGAGGCGCTCATGATCGCAGCGGCGATCCTGGTCCTTGCCTTGACCCTCCTCGGCCCGGCCTGCCAGCGGCCTTCGGTCTGACCCCGAGGGGCGCAACAGCGCCATCGACAGTGTGAAGCCTTCCGGTTAGGGGATGGTGGTGTGGTCCTTCCGCACCATCGACGCTGGCACTCGAAAGGTGGCACGAGGACGAGCTGCTCACAGGCCCTGACTCTCGTCACGCGGGGTCGGTGCGGCAGCGTGCCGAGCGATCAGCGCGTCAGCGCGCCGACCCACCACCGCGCGTCGAGCGGACAGGCGGCGTCGGGTGGCGCAACCCATGTCGTCCGCGCAAGCCAGTCCTCGGTCGTGGTGCCGGCCTCGTCGTTGCTGTCTCCGCCGCCGCCCAGCACCACGCGCGTGCCATCGCCGACGCTGACCGTGCTCCCGTCGAAGTTGGCGAAGGTGATCGTTCCCCTCTCTGCGTTCCACGTGGTCCGGTCAACGGGCCAGACGAGCAGGACAGGCCCGCCTCTCTCGACCAGGAACACGCACGTGCCCGTGATCCGCAGCGTTCCCTCTGTTCGAGCCGTGTCTGCACCGTCCTGTGGCGGAACGACCGCAAGAGGTCCCCAAGAGCCGGCGGAAGGCGGAGACTCGCTCGGCGCGTCAGGGGCGGTCGAAGTCGGTTCTGGAACTGGAGCGGGACTCGTGCTCGGCGACATCGGCGTGGCGCTTTCGACGAGCCCGCCACACCCGCCGGCAACCATCGCGACGATCAACCCCGCAGCAGCAAGCGCGAGTGGTGACCTGCGTCCGGTCGCCTGGGTCGTCGTTCGCAGTGTCGCGCGCACGTGATGCCCCACCTCCTGCCTCGTTCAATCCGCTCGGGACTTTCGCGGACCGAAGTTTTCGGGTCAAGGGCTGGTTGGCGGACTTCACGGCAGATCGCGAGTCGCCCGCGTCTGGATCGTACATCGCCGGATGGTTTCACACACTGGGTGGCGCCGTTGGCCGGAACCATCGTGCGACACGTCCGTTGGCAGGTCCCGCGCTGTGTGCGGGCCTTCCTCGGTCGCAGCTACGCCGCTTCACCCGTCACGTCATCTGGCGCGATGCGTGTTCCCAGTGTGAGCATCAGCGGTTGGCGGACGCCGCCGGGTCAGGTCGTGGTCCCTGGGCTATGCGGCGCCGTGTCGGCCGCGAGCAACGCCTCGTCCACCTGGTAGGCCACGCGCGACCGGTTCCGCAGCAGCAGCTCCTCGCCGAGCACCGCACCCGTCACGGCGTCATGCCGCCGGCGCCGGACCTCGTTGCACCGGAAGACGACATCGTCGTCGCGCTCGAACCGGTGGCCGACCTCGACGACCTTAAACCGGACACCCGGCGCTTCTGTCGTGCGGATCGCACCGACGAGGTCAGCGTCACCGACCCAGACCTCGAGCTGGAACTGCCGGTCGGTCGGGTTCCGGAGCCGGAAGTCGACGAGGTCGTAGGCGACCGAGGCGCCGGTCCCGAACGGCAGCTCGCGCCGGTCGTCCGGGAAGGCATCGACGCTGTGGTGGTGGCGTTCGGTCACCTCGAGCTCGGTGTGGAGCGCCATCCAGTGGAGCAGGTTCGAGAGTTGACAGAGCCCACCGCCGGTCCCGACGCCGGGCTGTCCGCCGACGAGCACGAGCCCTTCGCGGTAGCCACGCGCACCGGATGGCCGCCCGACGCGGCGCCAGAACGACACTGTCTCGCCGGGCCCGAGCACGAGGTGGTCGAGCGACGCGGCGGCCAGCCGGAGGTTCTCGATCTTCGTCTCCTGGAGCCGCGGGTCGGTGCCGGCGAGCCGCCGTCGCAGCGGCGAGGCGTGGCGCACCACCACGACGGGCAGCAGGTCCGCCGCCTGCCGGTCCGCGAAGCGGGTGCCCGCCAGATGGTCTCGCAGCACACGCGCGAGACGGCGCTGCCGGGCGCGCATCGCGGACAGGAGGGGGTGGCGCGGCCGCCACGGCCGAAGCCGCACGCGCGCGCTCATGGCCGAGCCACCGTGCCCGTGCTGGGTGCCGCCGGCTCGATCATCGTCCGTCCCCGCTGCAAGTGACGTCCCCCCGAGTGGCTGTTCGACTGGGATGATGCGCGCTCGGGGGTCGGCGTGACGCCGCATCGGCCTCGCGGGAGTGTGCGTCGGACTTGCCAACCGTCCTTGACGCACGAGCCAGTGACAGGGGTTCTCTACCTATGGGGCGGATACGGGACGAGTAGCCTGGCCCTGACACTCCGTGAGGCCACGACCGACTATCGAGCGGTGAGGGACCTCGCGGAGCTCGATAGATCGAACTGAGTTGGGAAAGCGACCTGCCCTCGCCCGCGTCGCCGAGTAGTCCATGCAGGCTCGTCCTTGCGCTGGCGTCCGTTTCGACGAAGATGCTTCCCATGGAAATCCGCCCCGCCTCACGGGCCGACATCCCGTTCGTCGCGGAGATGACCCTTCTTGCTGCGTTCCCGCCCGGTCCGCTCCCGGACGGTGCGGCTGATCTGCCGCGGGTGCGGAGATGGACGGAGGGATGGGGCCGACCGGGCGACGCCGGGGTGGTTGCCTGGGACGGAGGTGAGCGCGTCGGAGCGGCTTGGTGCCGCTTCCAGGACGAGGCCATCGTCCGCGACGATCAAGGCGTCGCTCCTGCCGAGATCGCCATCGCCGTGGTTCCGTCTCGTCGCTCCCGTGGCGTCGGAGGCGACCTGCTGGTTGCGCTCGATCGGGCCGCAGTGGAGCGCGGCCACCAAGCCCTGTGCCTGACGGTCAGCCCCATGAACCCCGCCGTCCGTCTGTATGAGCGGGCCGGGTTCGAGACGGTGAGCCGCGACGGCAGCAAGATCGTCATGATGGCGCGGCTCGCGGCACGCGCTGGTTCAGGTCTTGCGGACGAACGTCCCCCCGGCTTCCGCGAGGGGGCACTCTACGTCTTCATGGCGCTCGACGAGGAAACCTTCTCGTCGGTCGCTCTCGCGCGCCAGCGATGCGACCCCGCAATGGCCCTGCTGATCGACCCGCACATCACCCTGACGCCACCGTTTCGCGATGCGCCTGACCTCGATGCCATCGCCACGATCCAATCCATTGCAGCTCGATGGCTCCCGATCACGCTGGAGGTCGGGGGTGCCTCTCGGTTCGACGGCAGCGATGTGGTGTATCTGCGCGTCGAACCTGTCGAGATCGTTCGCCAACTGCACTTCGACCTGCTGGCAACCGGCCTCTTCCAGCCGGACCCGCACGCAGCGTCATGGGCCCCGCACATGACGATCAGCGTCGCGCCCGGCGGAGCAGAGCAGGCGCTCGATGTCGCCGCCTCTCTCACGACGGTGAAGACCGTCTGCAGATCGCTCGCGTTGGTGGGGCCTGATGCAAGCGGTCGTTTCGTGATGCGATCCACCGTCTCTGACGGTGCTCGTGTGCGTCTCCAATTCGCCCGGGACCGCTGATCGCGGCAGCCAGGAGCGGGTCACGGGCCGCGGTCGCCGTCCCGTCGCCGCGCGAGGGCGTCGAGCGCGCGGGCGCGGTCCTCGCGCCGCCTGGCGTTGACCTTCTCGACGCGTCGTGGCGCATCTCCTCGATGGCGGAGGTGACCGTGAGCCCGGTGCTCACGCCCACGAGGAACCGGGCGATCTCGATGACGGCGAAGTAGAAGGCGCGGCCCGCCCGCAGGCCGTCGTCGGAGGCGAAGATGCGCTCGCAGTGGTTGCACTCGCCGTCGTGCCAGTGGACCGCCTCGGGGTCGAGGTCGTCGGGGCGCTCGAAGCGCGGGCCGCGTCGGCAAGCGCACGCGCAGCCACCGGCGCAAGCGCGAGCCGATGACCGAGGCCGACATCGCCGTCGAGCAGCCTCGGCCCACCTATCATGTATCGACCACTTGACACAATGCGGTTGGCCGCCTACGCTTGTGTCATCCGGTTGATACAAGGAGTTATGTAGGTGTCTGTCCTCTTCTGGCTCCCGGGCGATCACCTTCGATGAGGAGCACTACCCCGGGCTGGCGGCTCTCCGCGGCGCGACAATGAGGTCGCGCTACCTCGGGATCGCCGCCGGTGTGATCATGTTCTTCGTGGTCGCCGGGCTCGGCCGCTTCGGCCAAGGACTCTTCGTGGCGCCCGCGGCGGCCGGGGCGGTGGTGATCGCGGCCATCCTGGTCGGCCAGCGGCTGACCTACACCCGGGCCCGCACTCCGGGG
>DATCGK010000040.1:0-2917 GCA_036508975.1 Candidatus Limnocylindrales bacterium | reverse complement strand
CGTCCCCGCGAAAGCGGACTACATCCTCGACCTGATCCGCGAGAACAGCCTCTGGCCGCTTCTCTCCGGGCTGGCCTGCTGCGCCTTCGAGATGATGTCGGCCGCCACGAGCAAGAACGACATGGATCGGTGGGGCATGTTTCCGTTCCGCGCCTCGCCCCGCCAGGCGGACGTGCTCCTCGTGGCCGGGACGCTCACCACGAAGATGGCCGAGCCGCTGGTCCGCCTCTGGGCGGAGATGCCCGAGCCGAAGTGGTGCGTCGCGATGGGCGACTGCACGTGCTCCGGCGGACGCTACAAGCGCAGCTACAGCACGGTCCAGGGGATCGACCGCGTCCTTCCGGTGGACGTCTACGTGCCGGGCTGCCCGCCCCGCCCGGAGGGCCTGATCTACGGGATGATGAAGCTCCAGCAGCTCGTCAAGGAGCGCCGCGGCCACTGGCCCGAGCGCGCGATCGGCCCCACGGTCCCGGACCAAGTGTAGCCGATGGACCGTGCCTTCCGGGCGCTCGTCGAGCGGACCTTCGGGGACCTCCTGACGGGTCCCGTGCGCCAGCGCCACGACGAGACGGAGATGCGAATCCGCCCCGGGGACGTCCCGCAGGTGATGCGGACGCTCCACGATGACCCGAACCTGCGGTTCGAGTACCTGGGCGATCTCGCCGGCGTGGACACGGGGACCGACTTCCAGGTCGTGTACCACCTGTTCAGCGTCGTAACGCCGGACTGGCTGCGCGTCATAGCCGACGGGATCCCGCGCGACCAGCCTCGCATCCCCTCGATCACGTTCCTCTGGAAGGGCGCGGAGTGGATGGAGCGCGAGGCGTACGACATGTTCGGGCTCGTGTTCGAGGGCAACCGGGACCTGCGCCGGATCTACATGCCCGACGACTTCGTCAGCTTCCCGCTGCGCAAGGACTTCCATTTGCCGGACGACGCGTCGCGCTCGCCCGGTGGCGGCGTGCGCCCCATGGAGGACGCCGCCACCCCGGCCGACGCCGGCGCGACCACGGTCCGCCGCAGGGCCACGGCCGGCTAGCCGCAGGAATCGCCGATGACGTCTCCCACCCGCCCAAGCCTCGACGATCCGTCCCTCACGATCCCGCTCGAGCACGCCGGGATCTTCGAGCCGATCCCGCTCGCCCGCACCGAGCGGCAGCAGGAGTTCTACGGCCTCAAGGATGGCGAGATGCTGCTGAACATGGGGCCGCAGCACCCTTCCACGCACGGCGTCCTGCGGGTGGTCCTGAAGATCAACGGCGAGCAGGTCGTGGACCTGGACCCGGTTTTGGGCTACCTGCACCGCGGCGTCGAGAAGATCGCCGAGAACTCCGACTTCCACCACATCATCAGCCAGCTGGACCCGCTCGAGTACATCAGCTCCCTCTTCTGCGAGTGGAGCCCGGTGATGTCCTTCGAGAAGCTGCTGGACGTGCAGGTCCCGCGCCGCGCGGAGTACATCCGGGTGCTGACCGGGGAGCTGAACCGGATCGCCAGCCACATGCTGTTCCTTGGCTGGTATGCCCTGGACCTCGGCGGGATCACGCCGATCCTGTGGAGCTTCGCCGAGCGCGACGAGATCGTGGAGATGCTGGCCGCGATCACCGGCGCCAAGCTCCTCTTCAACTACTTCCGGATCGGCGGCGTCAACGGCGACCTGAACCACGAGTTCATGAGCCGCCTGGGCGACTGGATGAGCCGCGCCGGCGCCCAGCTGGAGGCCGGGATGGGCCTCCTCAACGAGAACGAGATCTTCGTCCGGCGCGCGCGCGACCTGGGCGTGCTGGACCGCGAGACCGCGCTCCGGATGTGCGCGACCGGCCCGAACCTGCGCGCCTCGGGCGTCCCGTTCGACATCCGGCGGGCGCATCCGTACAGCGTCTACCCGGAGCTGGAGTTCGACATCCCCACGCGCCGCGAGGGCGACTCCCTGGCGCGCTACCTGCTGCGGATGGACGAGGTCCGCCAGAGCCTCCGGATCATCGACCAGTGCCTGCACCAGATGCCGGACGGGCCGGTGATGGCGCGCCTGCCGCGGCTCCTGCGGCCGCGCCCGGGCCGCGCCTACAGCGCCGTCGAGGGGCCGCGCGGCCAGTACTCCTGCTACGCCATCAGCGACGGGACGGACCAGCCGTACCGCCTGCGAATCCACGATCCCAGCTTCCTGCACCTCCAGCTGGTGGGGCTCCTCATGCCGGGGAACCTGATCGCCGACACGATGGCGATCATGGCCTCGCTCGACCCCGTGATGGGCGGCGTGGACAAGTGAGGATCGTCCCGTGATGGCCGCCTACTGGAACCGCCTCTCGCTGGGTTCCAGGGCGTTCCTCGTGATCGTGCCGGCCCTGCTCGTGATCGGCGCGGTGCTCACGGTGGGGATCGCCCTGCTGCTGCCGCCGGTGCTGGACTTCCTTGGCGCGAACCTGCCCCTGGTCCGGTTCGTGGCGGCCGCCACGGCAATCATCGTGATGACGATCCCCATCGCGTTCGTGATCATCTTCATGGAGCTCAAGGTGATCGCCGCGATGAACCTGCGGGTCGGCCCGGACCGGGTCGGGCCGTACGGCACGTTCATGTCGGTCGTGCACGGCCTCAAGGTCCTCGCCAAGGAGGACTTCACGCCGCTCGGCGTGGACGTCCCGATCTTCACCCTCGCGCCGATCGTCGTCTTTGCGTCGATCCCGCTGACCCTGCTCGTGATCCCGTTCGCGCCCGGCGTCTTCGGCCAGGACTTCAACATCGCGCTGCTCTACTTCTTCGCGATCGGCGGGATGAGCGTGGTGGGCCTGATGATGGCCGGCTGGGCGAGCTTCAACAAGTACAGCCTGCTCGGCGCGCTGCGGGCCGCGGCGCAGGCGATCAGCTACGAGCTGCCCCTGACCCTCTCGGTGGTCGGGATCATCATCCTGGCCGGGAC
>DATCGK010000039.1:0-10765 GCA_036508975.1 Candidatus Limnocylindrales bacterium | reverse complement strand
CGAACTTCCCCACGCCCGCGAAGCGCCCGATCCCCGTCGCGTAGTCGAATGGCCCCGGGATCGCCACCCCGAGCGTGTCGCCCACCGGCCGCCTGGAACCGATCGCTTGGGCCGCGCAGGCGGTCACCGCCCCGAGGATCTCGGACGCGGTGCCGTTCGGGCGCACCGGCCGCTCGTGGCGCGTGCCGGGGACCACCAGTCGGTCGTGGACATCCACCAGCGCCGCGGTCACGTGGGTGCCGCCGATGTCGAGCGCCGGCACCGGCCGGAGGTCCACATCCTCGACCACGGTCCGGCCCTCCGTCAGCGAACGAGCGCCTTGACGACCAGCACCGGCTCGCCGGTCGTGCTCCGGACACGATACGGCCCGACGGCCGCAGGGACGACGATCGTCTCCGCGTACGCGAGGTCGTGCACGTCGCCGGCATGGGTCTCGATCACGAGTCCGGGTCCCTCGACGACATTCAGGATGTGGAACCGGCCGGCCGTGTCGTCCTGCACCTGCGCGCCGGACTCCAGCACGAGCCGCCTGACCTCGTAGAACACCTCCGGCAGCGAGCTCAGGGCCTCCTCGCGCCAGCCGTCACCGGCGCGCAGCGTCCGGGCCGGGCGAATGAGGTCCTCCGTGACGGCGCGGCCGACGTGGTCGTGCTGCAGATTGGCGAACGCGTGGTCCACGTGCACGGGTCGCAGGCGGCCCTTCTCGTCCCGGCGGAGCCAGTCGTAGAAGCGGAGGCTGTACAGGTACGGTGTCGCGCTCACCTCGAGGACGACATTGCCCTTGCCGCTTCCGTGCGGCGTCCCGGCGGGGACGGCGAACAGCTGGTGCTGGGTCGCCGGGTGGCTCTGGACGTACCGGAGGATGTCGAACTCGCGCCCGTGGGCGGTCGCCTCGTGCGCCTGACGCTCGAATTGCTCGAGGTCCACGTCCTCGCGCAGCCCGAGGAAAATCACCGACCCCTCGCCGCCGACCATCACGTAGTAGGACTCGTGCTGCGTGTAGGGCCAGCCGAACGTCCGCCGCATGTACTCCGCCATCGGATGGCAGTGGACCGAGAGGTTGCCGCCGTCCACGGTGTCGAGGTAGTCGAACCGGATCGGGAACGAGGTCCCGAACGTCGCGTGCACGGCCGGCCCCAGGACGGCGTCCGGCGCGAGCGCGACGAGCAGCTGGAACGGCACCTCGACGGGATGCTCGGCGTCGTCCCCGATGAGCACGCCGTTCTCCGGCGCGATCAGCTCGTAGGTGATGCCGGAGTTTCGCTCCCCGACGTTCCCGCCCAGGACCCGCTGCACCCAGTGACCGCCCCAGCTCACGGTCATGAACGTGGGCTGGACGCGGAACGGGTGCTGCGCCAGCGCGGCGAGGCTGGCGCGCAGGGTCGCGCCGTCGAGCGACGGCGGCGAGGCCGGGTCCTGCGCGTCGACCCAGCGATCGACGCCCGGCGCGACCGCGTCGCGATGGCGGTCCTGGATCGGCCAGTCGATGTAGAACAGGCGCCGGGTCGTCGCCCGCCCGGCGCCCTCGGGTTGGCCAAGGTTCCGACCCTGGCCGGCCCCGACCGCGGCCTCCGCGTACCGCTTGGGGAGATCCGCGTACCAGAGCAGGTCGTGGTAGGCGAGCGCCGCACCCGGCCCGTGGACGAGGAGGACGCCCGATGCCGGTGCCCCGAGCTCCGGCACCACGACCAGGTCCCCGAGCACGGCGTCCGTCAGGGTCGCGAAGTCGGGGTCGTCCGGCAGCTCCGGTGACGCTGTCCGCGCCTCGATGTCGGCCCACGGCCGGAACCAGTCATGCGTGTCGCGGCTTGAGACCTGGAGACCTGCGGCCCGGAGCGCGGCCTGGAGCTGTCGCACGACCTCGGGCCAGTCCTGCACCTCGGGCCCGTCCACCGCGAGGACGATCGGACGGGCCGGCAGCGTCCCGACCGCCGTGTCCCAGCCGAGGGCGACGTTTCCGCCGACGGGCGGGTAGTGCGGTCGGGCTTGATAGGCGCGCGTGTTGGACACCGGCTTGGGCTCCCGTGGTCGGACCGATTGTTAGCGTTAGCACAGGTCGTCGGATCCTGGCCGCAGGCAGCCGAACGGGAGAGAGCGCGGGACTTTCGCACGTTCGGGAGAGTAAACGAGCCCCTTGACATCGCGCCGTCACGGAGCGGAAACTTGCGGCTGCCGCGATGGTAACGTTACCGCATCCGCGGCGCAATCCCAGAGCCGCGGCGGCATCCGGGAGGCACCGCCGTCGTCCCCGGCAGTGGCACGGAGGAGGAGGCATGTTCATGCGACAAGGCGGACCGAGAACCCGGCCCTCGTCAGTGCGATTGCTCGCGCTCCTGGGCGCGGCCGCGATCGTGTTCGCGGCGTGCGGGTCGTCCAACCAGACGCCCAGCCCGAGCGCTCCGGCGGCGAGCGAGGTCCCGAGCACCGCTCCCTCCGAGGCGGCCGCTCCTTCCGCGTCCGCGGCGGCGACGCCCGCGCCCGGTGAGCCGACGCGCGCCGAGACGCTGATCGTCAAGGCCTTCCGCAAGCCCGATGCCCTGGTCGGCAACCACTACATCGCGTCGAGCGATGCGCTCATCTCGGATGGCATCCACCAGCTCGTCAACGAGCCGCTGTTCTACTTCGACTACAAGACCGGCCAGTCCGTCCCGTGGGTGGCCAAGGGCTACGAGTACAACGCCGATAACACCGAGATCACGATCCACCTGCGCGACGGCGTCAAGTGGCAGGACGGCCAGCCGTTCACCGCGGACGACGTCGTGTTCACGATGGAGCAGATCCTGAAGGCCAAGGCCCCGTACCGCGCCGCGAACATCCAGGCGAGCGTCGCGTCGGCGGCGGCCGTCGACCCGCAGACGGTCACCATCAAGCTCAAGGCCGCGAACCCCCGGTTCGTCCAGACGGACCTCTCCGCCTACATCTACACCGCGAACTTCACCCCGGTTCCCAAGCACGTCTTCGAGGGCCAGGACTTCGAGACGTTCGCGTTCTACGACCCCGCGAAGGGCTGGCCGTTCGGGACCGGACCCTACAAGCTGAGCAGCATCGGCGACGACCGCTCTGTCCTGACCCGCGATGACAGCTGGTGGGGCAGCGCGACCGGGTTCGCCAACGCGCCCGCGCCGCGCCAGGTGATCTTCTCGCTCCAGGGCCCCGAAGACACGATAATCAGCGAGCTGGCCTCCAACCAGGTCGACTGGGCCGGGCACTACGGGCTGACTCCCGCCGGCGCCCAGACGGCCCTGAACCAGAACGCAGCGATCCAGTCGACGAGCGCCTTCGACGCGTGCCCGTGGAGCCTGACCGTGAACACCACGGCCAAGCCCTGGGACGACCCCGACATGCGCTGGGCGCTGAACGAGACGATCAACAAGGACGCGTTCAGCTCGCTGTTCAACACCCCGTTCGCTCCCACCTCGGCGCGCTCGACGTTCCCGGAGTTCGCCGGCCTCACCGCGCTGCTCGACCAGAACGCCGCCCTGTTCACCAAGTACCCCACGACGGAGTTCAGCCTCGACAAAGCTGCCGCGGTCTTCAAGGCCAAGGGCTACACCCAGAAGGACGGCAAGTGGACCAAGGACGGCAAGCCGCTCACCGTGCGCCTGAGCATCTTCGATGCCGCGACGCTGGGGGCCGTGTGGACGACGGCCGAGCAGCTCCTCGTCCAGGAGCTCAACGACGCCGGCTTCACCGTGAACTCCAAGCCGGGTGACTTCGGCGTCATCCTCGACGCCCGCACCAAGGGCACCTTCGACATCCAGGCCTGGTTCGAGTGCGGCAGCGTCGCCGACCCGTGGGCCACGCTCAACCGGTACGCCGGCAAGAGCGGCACCGACAACCCGGGCGGCTGGGACGACGCTACCTACAATCACCTCGTTGCCCAGATCGGGAAGCTGGCCCCCGGCGACCCGCAGGTGAACCCGCTCTTCAGCCAGGCCCTCGAGATCTGGCTGCGCGACCTCCCCGTCATCCCGCTGGCCCAGCGCCCCGAGCCCATCCTCACCAACACCAAGTACTGGACCAACTGGCCGACCGACGCCAACCAGTACGAGATCCCGCAGTCCTGGGTCATGAGCTTCCACAACGTCGTCCTGAAGCTGAAGCCTGCCGGGTCCTGACCCGGCGGTCGCAATCGGCGCACCCCCTTCCGGCCCGCCTGCTCCTCCGCGGGGCCGGTGAGGGGTGCGCAGCGTTTGAGCCAACGAGGAACGCCGCTTGGTCAGGTCCTACGCCGTCCGGCGCATCGCCTATTCACTCGCCGTCGTGTGGATCGCGTCGACGGCGATCTTCCTACTCATCCATGCCGCCCCCTCCGACCCGATCTCCTACATCGTCGGGCGGATGTCGGTCAACGGCGCGTCGTTCTCGAACGGCGCGCAGCTGGTCGAGTCGTACAAGGCGCAGTTCGGCCTCGCCAAGTCCCTGCCCGAGCAGTACGTGGCGTACATGGGGCAGCTGGTGCAGCTCAACCTCGGCTACTCGATCCCCAACTTCCCGACCACTGTCACCGACCTCCTCCTGCGCGCCCTGCCCTGGACCCTGGGGCTCCTCATCACGACCACGATCATCGCCTTCGTGCTGGGCTCGGTGCTGGGCGCGCTGATGGCTTGGCGCCAGGACTCGCGGCTGAGCCAGATCGTGCTCCCGCTGTTCATGCTGCTGGCGGCGATCCCGTACTACCTGCTGGCCCTCGGGCTGCTGTACGTGTTCGCCTACACCCTCCACTGGCTGCCGACGGGTGGCGTGAGCAACATCATGAGCACCAACGCATCGCCGCTCGACGCCGTGCTCGACGCCGCCGTCCACTCGATCCTGCCCGGGCTGTCGGTGATCCTCGCCGCAACGGGCTTCTGGATGCTCAGCATGCGGTCGGCGATGATCCCCGTCCTGGGCTCCGACTACCTGTTGCTGGCAGAAGCGAAGGGCTTGTCCGAACGGCGGATCTTCTTCCGCTACGCCCTGCGTAACGCGCTCCTGCCGCAGGTCACCGGCCTGGCGATCGCGCTGGGGAGCGTCCTCGCCGGCCAGGTGCTGGTCGAGGTGGTGTTCTCGTATCCGGGACTCGGCCGGCTGCTCGTCAACGCGGTCAGCGGGCGCGACTACCCGGTCGTGCAGGGCATCACGCTCATCCTCGTCGTGACCGTGACCCTTGGCGTCCTGATCGTGGACCTGCTGTACCCGCGGATCGATCCGCGGATCAGCTACGAGCAGCAGTGATGGATGCACCCCTGGTGGCCGGGCCGGAGACGGTCCAGCGCGCGGCTGCCGCCCGACGCCGACGCCCGGTGTGGCTGACCGGATCGTTCGTCCTCGGTCTGATCCTCCTGTTCTGGCCGCTCGTCGCCGCCCTCACCATCGGCTTGGTGGTCGACCCCAGGGGCCTTCGGATCGGCGCAGCACCGGTTGGGTCGGCCCCGTCGGCCCTGCATCCCTTCGGCTCCGACAACGCTGGCCGCGACCTCCTGACGCTGCTTGCCGTGGGCACGCCGCCCACGTACGTGATCGGCTTTGTCGCGGGATTCCTCGCGACGGCGTTCGGCACCATCATCGGGCTGATCTCCGGGTACGCTCGCGGGGCCACCGACACGGTCCTTCGCGGCATCATCGATGTCACCCTCGGGATCCCGGCCCTGGCCGTCGCGATCATCGTGACCGCGCTGCTGGGCTCGATCTCCACGGAACAGCTGGCGCTCGTCATCGCCGTCCTCATCTGGGCGTTCCCGGCCCGCCAGATCCGGAGCCAGGTCCTGAGCCTGCGAGAGCAGCAGTACGTGTTCATCAGCCGGCTGTCGAACCAGGGGTCGCTGTCGATCGTGTTCACCGAGCTGCTGCCGAACCTGCTGCCGTTCGTGATGGCGTCGCTCGTCGCGTCCATCTCGTTCGCCATCCTGCTCGCGGTCGGCCTGCAGCTGCTGTCCCTCGGCTCGGCCGAGCCGACCCTGGGCCTCGTCCTCCAGCTGGCCATCAGCGGAGGGGCGCTGTCGCGCGGGATGTGGTGGTGGTGGCTGCCGCCGGCCATCGTGCTGGTCTCGATCTTCATCGGGCTGTTCCTGCTCAGCACGAGCGTGGACAGGCTGTCCAACCCCCGCCTCCGTGAGGTGGCAGATGCAGGCTGACGAGCGGACCGGGGCGGACGCGGAGGGATCGGCGGCGGATCGGCTGCCCGACGACCCCGTCCTGAGCGTCGAGAACCTGGTGGTGTCCTACGCGAGCGCCGCCGGCCGCCGCCGGGCGGTGGACGACCTGACCTTCGAGGTGCGGCGCGCCGAGACCTACGGCCTGGTGGGGGAGTCCGGCTCGGGCAAGAGCTCGACCGCCTTCGCGATCCTCGGCCTGATCAAGCCGCCCGGCCAGATCGAGGGGGGACGGATCCGGCTCGAGGGGACGGATCTCGTCGGGCTGACGCGGGAGGCGTGGCGGCCCATCCGGTGGCGGCGGATCTCGCTCGTGCCCCAGGGCGCGATGAACGCCCTCAACCCTGTCATGCGCGTCGGCGAGCAGATCGGCGACGCCATCGAGGCGCATGACGGACGACAGGATGCGGCTGGGCTCCGCGAACGCATCGTGGCCCTGCTCGAGTCTGTCGGGCTGACGGAGCGGGTCGTGCGCGCCTACCCGCACGAGCTGAGCGGCGGGATGAAGCAGCGGGCCTGCATCGCCATGGCCATCGCGCTCGAGCCCGCCCTGATCATCGCGGACGAGCCCACGAGCGCCCTCGACGTCGTGGTCCAGCGCGCGGTCGCGGAGACGCTCATGGAAGTGAAACAGCGCATCGGCGCGTCGGTGATCCTGATCGGCCACGATCTCGGGCTCCAGGCCCAGATGGTCGACCGGCTCGGCGTGATGTACCGCGGACGCCTGGTGGAGACCGGTCCGAGTCGCGAGCTGTTCCACCATCCACAGCATCCCTACACGGAGCTCCTCGTCCACTCGGTCCCCTCCATCCGGGGTGGCGGCGACGACACGCTGACCGGCGCCGCACGGCGGGCCAGGGAGTTGGCCGCCGCGGCCGACGAGCTGGCGAAGACCGGCATCCCCACCCTCCGGCTGGTTGGGCCCGACCACTGGGCGGCACTGCCATGAGCACCGACGGCCGCACCCCCGCCGACGCCCGCACCCCCGCCGACGCCAACGGCGCCGGCAACCCGGACGCCCCGCTCCTCGAGCTCCGGCACGTCGGCAAGGCGTTCCGCTCGGGTCGAGGCCGCAAGGCGACATCCCTGGTCGCGCTCGAGGACTTCTCGCTGACGCTCGACGGGTCGCCGCCGCGCATCGTCGCGCTCGCGGGGGAGAGCGGCAGCGGGAAGACGACGGTGGCCAACCTCGTCCTCGGCTTCCTGACCCCGACCCATGGCGAGGTGCTCTACCGCGGGCGGCCGGTCGCGCAGCTCCGCGGCCGCAGCGGGACGGGGTTCCGCCAGGAGGTCCAGGCCATCACGCAGGATCCCTACTCGGCATTCAATCCCTTCTACCGCGTGGGCCGGGTGTTCGACACCGTCATCCGCAACTTCCCGCTCGCCTCGGGTCCCGAGGACGCGCGGGCGAAGGTGGCGCAGGCGCTGGACTTCGTCGGCCTCTCGCCGGAGCGGATGCTGGACGCCTATCCGCACCAGCTCAGCGGCGGTGAGCGGCAGCGGGTGATGGTGGCCCGGGCGTTCCTCCTGCGGCCCCGGCTGATCATCGCTGACGAGCCGGTGTCCATGGTGGACGCGTCCATCCGGGCCACGATCCTGGAGCTGATGCTCCGGCTGCGGAACGAGCTCGGCGTCTCGTTCCTGTACATCACCCACGACCTGTCCACGGCCTACCGGATCGCCGACGAGCTGATCATCCTGCGCCGCGGCCAGGTGGTCGAAGCGGGCGATCCGAGGACCGTGATCGAACACCCGCAGCATCCCTACACCCGGCTGCTGATGAGCTCCATCCCGATCCCGGATCCCGACCATCGGTGGCAGGGCCGGATCGCCGAGCTCCAGGCCGAGCTGAACGAGGACCTCGAGGTTCCCGCATGACGTCCGGGCTCCCGGCGCGGGACGAGCTCGCGAGCTCGACGATGGTCCACCGCGCCTCGGACCTGTTCAGCCCGCCCGCGCTGACGAACTTTCAGGGCGGCGTCCAGGTGGCCGGCGACCCGATCGCGCTGTGGAACCTGAACTTCCCGCCCCTGTCCTGCGGCGACATCGAGTCCGGGCGCCTGTACCTCGACGACTGGGTGTTCGGGGCCAGTGGAGAGGCCGTGGCGCACCGCTGGTTCCCGGACCGGATCGAGCGTTCCGCCACCTGGCGCGGTCTCGAGGTCACGTCGACGACCGTGCTCGCCTGGGCGGCAACGGCGGCGATCGTCCGCTTCCGGGTCCGCAACGTGTCGGGTGCCGAGCGCCGGACCCGCCTCGGTCTCGGGTTCCTGGGGAGTGTGGCCAGGTCGACGGCGCAGTGGAAGCACGCGATGCCGCCTACCGAGGAGCCGCCGAACGTCCTCGCCGACGGGATGGACCACGGCCGGGAGGCCGGCTCGGCGTCGGTCGCGGTCGAGCGCGAGCGCGGCGCGGTCGTGTTCTGTGCGCCTTCCGGGGCCGCCAGCGTCCAGGGCGCCGTGCCCGCGAGCCCGATGCTCGACCAGCGCGGCGCCTGGTACGACCTGGAGCTCCGGCCGGGCGAGACCTGGACCGGTGCGTTCATCCACGCCGTGGGCGAGGACGTTCGGGCCGGACGCGCCCTGTACGACCGCCTCGCCGGTGACGTGGACGGCGAGATCGCGCTCGTCGCGCGGGAGTGGGACGCGGAGATCGAGGCAGCCTTCACGCCCGGCAACGACCGCTACTCGGGCTCGCTGCCGGTCCTCGAGTCGGACGACCCCGACCTGCGCCGCCTGTACTACATGGGCGCGCTGGGCGTCATCTACTTCAAGCGGGACAGCCCGCACTCGGTGGTCGGACGGGCGTACGACACGCTCCTCCCGCGGTACTGGGCGACTACCACGTTCATCTGGGACTACAGCCTGAGCTCCCTCGTCCACGCGCTCCTGGATCCCGCGGTGATGCGGGGGCAGCTCGAGCGCTGGATGGCCCTCGACGTCCACACCTGCTACGGCTCGGACTGGCTGACCGGCCGGCCGGTGGGTGGCTGGTACTCCTCCAACGACCACTCCATGACCCAGCTCATCGACACGTACCTGCGGTGGTCGGGGGACTCGGCGTGGCTCGACACGGAGCTGGCCCTCCCCGAGGCCTCGAGCACGGTCCGCCGCCAGCTGGAGCGGTTCGCGACCGCCTGGCGCGACCTCCTCAGCCCCAACGGCCTCGCCGACTACGGCGGCGTGAACAACCTGCTGGAGTGCGTGAGCAGCTACGTCCACGAGGTCGCGGCGCTCAACGCCGCCAACGTGTGGAACCTCCGAACCGCGGCCGGCTACCTTCGCACGCGGGATCCCGCCACCGCTGGCCGGATGGAGGCCGAGGCCGAGGTCCTGCTGGACAGGCTGTGGGACCTGTACGCCGAGGGACAGGGCTGGTTCAACGCCCGGATGCCCGACGGCCGGCTGCTCCCCGTGCGCCACTGCTACGACCTGCTGGTCCTGCTCGACCTGCTGGCGCCGGAGATCACCGCGGCCCGGCGGGCGGAGATGGTCCGCTACTTCCAGGGCCAGCTCCAGACGCCCAACTGGATGCGCGCGCTCTCCCCGGTCGATCCCGACGCGATCACGAGCGTCCGCCCGGACCACCAGTGGAACGGGGCGTACACCGCGTGGCCCGCGTACGTCGCGAGCGGCCTGTACAACATCGGGCGGGATGACATCGCCGCTCCCTGGATGCGCGGCCTCGCGGCGTCGGCCAACCAGGGCCCGTTCGGCCAGGCGCACTTCATCGACGACTTCGCGGCGAGCGAGTCCGGTGGCGCGCGGAAGGCGCCGTCCACGTGGCCGTACCTCCCCGACTGGGCCTGCTCGTCCGGTGGCGCCTGGACGCGGCTCGTGATCCAGGGAACGTTCGGCGTGCGCGCGACCCACGACGGGCTCGAGGCCGCGCCGCGCCTGGACGCCTGGGATCCCGACTCGCGGCTCGTGAACCTGCGGTACCGGGACAGGCTGTACGTCGTCGATCGCGCCGGGGTCCGCCCCGCCGGCTGACGGTCGCGTTCCGGCCGCCGGGGGTCAGCCGACCTCGGGCGGGCGGATGCCCTGCGCATCCAGGAAGGCGATGCGCTCGTGCACCCCCTGGACCTGCCCGGCATCGTGCCCGTTGAACGGCCAGACGCGGATGTCCTTGGGCCCGGCGTAGTGGTTGTAGGCCGCGAACACCGTGGACGGCGGGCAGATCGTGTCCATGAGCCCGACCGAGAACAGCGCCGGGGCCGTCGCGCGGCTCGCGAAGTTGACCCCGTCCATGTAGGACAGCGTCCGGAAGACCTGGTCCACCCGGTCGCGATACACCGACAGGTACGCCCGCAGCTCGCTGTACGGCGCGTCATCGGTGAGCGTGGCGGCCCGGCGCCAGTGGCACAGGAACGGGACGTCGACACACGCGGCGACGGCGGTGCCGTCGAGAGCGGCCGCCGCCAGCGTGATGCCCCCGCCCTGGCTGCCCCCGGAGACCACGACCCGGTCGCGATCCACGGCCGGGTGCGCCCGGGCCGCCGTCACGGCCATGGCCGCGTCCGTGAACACCCGGCGGTAGAAGTACCGGCTGGGATCCATGATCCCGCGCGTCAGCCAGCCGGCCACCTGGGGCTCCATGCCCTCCGGGTCGCTGTCCGGGGTGGCGCCCGG
>DATCGK010000038.1:0-19245 GCA_036508975.1 Candidatus Limnocylindrales bacterium | reverse complement strand
CGTCGTGGGCCTGCTCGCCGACATCGACGCCCGCCTCGAGCGTCCCGGGCTCGCCCCGACCGCGCCCGTCATCCGGAGGACCGAACCAGCATGAATCGCCCCCAGGCGATCCCCGCCCTCGACCCGCTCTATGCCGACATCCGCCGCCGCGATCCCGTCCGTCCCGCGGTCGTGCTCGACGTCCGCGAGTGCGACGAGTTCCTGTCCGTCCGCATCGAGGGATCGCTGTTCATCCCCATGTCCCAGCTGGGCGTGCGCCTCGGGGACGTACCGAAGGACCGGCCGATCGTGGTCATCTGCGCCTCGGGCAGCCGGTCCGTGGAGGCCACGGCGTACCTGCTGTCCGCCGGCTGGGACGACGTCGGCTCGATGGCCGGCGGCATCTCAACATGGGATCGGATGGGCCTGCCGGTCAAGCGCGGCCCCGTCGCGCCGGGCGAGGGGCAGCTGGCGGGCTGAACCCACAAGGTCCGGCCCCGGGACGGCCGCGGCCGGCCATCGGTACGGTCTGCCGTTCAGTCCTTGCGGTTCCTGCGCCGCCGCTTGGCCACGATCTCGTGGACTCGCGCCGGATGCGCGAACGCCCAGCCGACGAGCAGCAGCCCGATGAAGTTGATCGCGCCCACGGTGGCCGCCGCGAGGTAACCGATCTGCTGGCCGATCTCGCCGTCCAGCTTGAGGGCCGGGACCGTCGCCCCGAGGATACCCAGCTGGAAGAACGGCCCCATCGGCGCCAGGTAGGCGCGCGCGATGCCCGGCGTCGGCCCGGAAGCGGTCTTCCCTCCCTCGAGGAACGCATGCGCCCCGGCGGTGACCGCGCCGGAGCCCTCGATTCCCTGGCCCAGGTCGAGCTCGGGCAGGTGGTTCCACTGGGCGATGGTGCCCTTGGCATCGGGTGTGGCCCACCACGTCTGGGGCATGGGACCGGAGGCATCAGAGCCGCCCTGGACGTAGAGCGCCCCGTTCGAGGTGAAGCCGGACATGTTCGTCCGCGCGACCGGGAGGTTCGTCTGCGCGCTGGCCCGCCACGCGTCGATCACGTTCGGGTTCTTGGCCGTGGCGTTGGGGCCGCCACCGACGAGGCCCTGCTGGACCGTGGCAACCGGATTGCCGGAGAGGTTCCTGCCGCCGATGACGAGGATGACCTCGCCGACGTGGATTGCGACGCCGTCCACGTTCTCCTCGTACAGCGGCTGCTGGGCCACCCACGCCTGCGGCGCGCCGGCGGCCGTCTGCTGGCTCTTCCACACGCTGCGCGTGGGTGCCTTGCCGTCCGTCCCACCCATGACCACGATGCCGTCAGAGACCGCCACCGCGCTGCCGCCGGCGCGGGGCTCGGGGAGCGCCAGCACCGGCTCGGCCTTCCACTGGCCCAGCGTCCCGTCGGTGCCGACCGTGATGCTGTAGGCGGTGGTGGTGGGGGCGCCGTCGGGGCCGTAGCCGCCGAAGACGTAGAGGGTGTTGCCGGATACCACGGAGGCCGCGTCGGACCGTGCTTCCGGAAGCGCCGGGCCCTCGCTCCACTTGTCAAGGTTGCCCAGCCCAACCGCGTGCGAGACGTACGTGTTCGCCGCGGCCGCCTTGCCGTCGCTGCCGCCGGCATACAGGTAGGTCGTCCCGATCACGGCCGCCGCGCCGTCGGTTCGTCCAGCAGGCAGCTGGATCTCGGCCGGTGCCGGGTGCCACGGGAGCGTCGCGCCGGCCGGCGCAGGGCAGGGCAGCGTCTCGTTCGCCGGGGGGCAGAAGTTCACGGGTGACCACTTGAGATAGGGCGCCGCCGGCCACAGATCGACCGTCTGCTGGACCGTGAAGTAGTAGGCGCGGTCCGGGATGTAGCCGAGCAGGGTGATGATCAGGACGAACCACACGAGCGCCTTGACGATCGCCCAGGGCCAGCCGTCCGCATCGAACAGGCCGAAGAAGGCGCGCCGGCGGCCGGCCGGGACGACGCGGGCAGCGGGAAGACCGGTCTCTGCCATGGCTCAGCCCCCGACCTGAAGCGTGCCCGTCATGTTCGGGTGCACGGTGCAGTTGAACGTGTAGCTCCCGGCGGCAAGGGCAGGGACGTCGTACGTGATCTTGGCGGGCCCCGTGATGATCTCGCCCTTGAACACGGTCTGGTTGTTGGCGTCCTTGATCTCGATGTTGTGCGTCTGGCCGGTGTCCTGGTTGTCGAACTCGATCTGGAAGGCCACGCCGGCGGGGGCGCTCAGCGCCGTGGTCCCGAACGCGAAGTTGTTCGCCGTCTGCGTGAGCACGGTGCCGCCCGGGGCCACCGAGGCGCCTGGGCTCGCCGAGGCGCCCGGGCTCGCCGAGGTGCCCGGAGCGCCGGAGGAAGCGGGAGCGCCGGAGGCACCCGGCGAGGCGGACGCCGTGGGCGTCTTGAACTCATCCGACCAGCAGGCCGGGTAGGGCGTGGCGGCCGGCGCCGGCTTGTAGGCCGGGTCAACCCAGCCCTGGAAGGTGACCGGCTGGCCCGTCACCGGGTCCAGGACCGGCTCGAACAGGTTGGGATCCAGGACGCGGTAGGTGGTTCCCTTCTCGGCCCGGATGAACGCGATCACGTGGTCGACCTGGATGTAGTTGAGCGGGCCTGGCGGGCTGCCGGTGTCCGACCACACCGGCATGATGCTGGTTGCATTGCCGCAGGCATACCGACCGCCGACCTGGAGCATGTTCCGGATGTAGTCCGGGTTCAGGTGCGCGAACAGCTTGTCCTGGCGGTTCAGCGTGGGGCCCTTGCCACCCTCGCCGTTGACGCCGTGGCACTGGGCGCAGTTGGCCTGGAAGACGTTGTAGCCACGCTCGACGGTCATGACCTGCTGCTGCTGGGTAGCGGCGTCCAGGCGCGCCACGGACAGCCCACCCGGCAGGCCCACCTCGTAGAAGTAGTAGACGATGGTGAACAGGGCGACGATCATCACGGCGAGGAAGCCCACCGAGCGCGCGCTGGCGGACTGGCGGACGATCTTCGCGGCGCGGTCGGGCGTCAGGTCGTTCCGGTGGGCCGAGGGCGGCGCCGAGAAGCGCTCGGCCGGCACCGGGGCGGACGACGGCCGCGGAGCGGGCTGGCGCTCCTCGGGCGGGCGGCCGGTCTGGTCGGTCATCGGTCTCCTCGATGGGGCGGCGTACGGGTCATGGCAAGATCAGATGCAGCCGGTCGGGGTGAGCGGCGGGATGATCCCGGGCTGGCCGACCGCGATGGGCAGCGGGCCGAGGGTGATCTTGCCGGTGTTGACCGTGAGGACGCCGTCGGCGTCCACCGTGGCCGAGAAGCGGTCCATGCTTCGGGGGGCGGGCCCGTACTGCGGGCCGAGCGCCTTGATCCCCAGGCGGTCATAGCGGGACCCGTGGCACGGGCATTCGAACCAGAAGTTCTTCAGGCACGGGTTGGGCTTGCAGCCGAGGTGGGGGCACCGCTGGTAGAGCACCCGGACGTTGAGCGCCGTGCCGTCACCGGTGGTGTCCGTGCCGGGGATGTAGCGCTGCTGCGACGGGTCGACCAGGATCACGAACGCCTTGGCGGCCTGGAAATAGGCCGGGAAGCCCTCGTTGATCGGCAGGGTCGAGCTCGCGAGCTTCACGTCGTCGTAGGTGCCGATCCTGACCAGGCCGCCGAACTGGCCCGACAGGTTCGGCCACAGGAAGCCGATCGTGCCGGCGGTGACCTCGAGCAGCCACAGGCCGATGCCCGCGGCGAGCGAACCCCGGAGGAGCTCCCGGCGGGAGATCCCCTGCACCTGCTCGTGGCGGAGGGCCTTGAGGGCCTCCGAGGTCAGTGCCTGCGGCTTGCCGTCCGGTTCGACGTGGTAATTGCTCATGCGCTCGGATCCCTTCCGATCAGAGGGCGAAGTGAAAGCCCGGCGTCCCGATCGAGAAGAACTCGAGGTACGGGATGACGAACGAGTAGCCGGGGCCCCGGAAGAAGATCCCGACGAAGGTCACGAACAGGCCCAGCGCGCAGAACAGCGAGAACAGCACCACGGCGGTCTTCCGGTCGGAGGGCCGGATCGCCTGGAGGTTGCCCCGGTCCACGTACGGGATAAGGGCAGCGCCGACCAGGACGAAGGTCGGCACCAGCACGCCGGCCACCGTCGGGTGGAAGTAGGCGAGCAGCTCCTGGAGCCCCAGGAAGTACCACGGCGCCTTGGCCACCGCGGGCGTGATGTTGCCGTTGGCGAGATCCTCGAGCGGTGCGTTCACGAACAGGCCCATCAGCAGCAGGAAGACGCTGATCAGCGCGGCGGCCATGAACTCGATCGCGAGCAGGTGCGGCCAGGTCATGACCGTGTCGTCGGGTTCCTTCTGGACCCGGACGACGGCGTCCTGCTTGACCAGCGCCAGGAGGCGGTACGGGCGCGCGGACATGGGCACCCGCTGCTTGTCGATCTCCGTGCGCCGGGCCGGGTCGACGGGCTGGACGACCCGGGTCTCGTCAGGCTTCCTGGTATCGGTCATGGGCTGTCGTCCCTCGGCTCAGAGCGGGCCGCTGATGCCGCCGTCCTTCCGGATCCGCCAGAAGTGGACGGCCAGGAAGATCGTGGCAACCAGTGGGAGCACGATGATGTGGAGCACGTAGAAGCGGAGCAGCGTGTTCTGCCCGACCTCGATCCCGCCCAGGAGAAGCAGCTTCGACGGAGTGTTGAACAGCGGCGCGTAGCCGGCCATGTTGGTGCCGATCGTGATCGCCCAGTACGCGATCTGGTCCCACGGCAGCAGGTAGCCGGTGAAGCTGAGCATGATCGTCAGGAACAGCAGCACCACGCCGACGACCCAGTTGAACTCGCGCGGCGGCTTGTACACGCCGTGGTAGAAGACCCGCATCATGTGCAGGAAGACGAAGAACACCATCATGTGGGCGGTCCAGCGATGGATGTTCCGGGTCAGCTGGCCGAATGCCACCTGGCTCTGGATGTCCAGGATGTTGGAGTACGCCTGCGTGGACGACGGGATGTAGAAGAACATCAGGTACACGCCGGTGACCGTCAGCACGAGGAACAGGAAGAAGCTGAGGCCGCCCAGGCAGAAGGTGTAGGCGAACTTGATCGCGTGCTGCCTGACCCGCACCGGGTGCAGGTGCAGGAACACGTTGTTCATGACCGCGTACGCCCTCGACCGCTCGTCGTCGGGGTACGGGTTGCGGAAGATCGACCGCCAGACGGGGCTCCGCCTGATGGACTGGTCGACCCGCTCGAGGAAACTCACCTGGCTCCTCCTGCCACGCCGGCCGTCCCGGCGAGCTGTGCATCACGGTACGACTCCTTGTACAGCCGCCCGTCGCTCGAGATCTCCTGGAGCTCGAAGCGCTCCATTGTGATGGCATCGAAGGGGCACCGTTTCACGCACACCGCGCAGCGGATGCACCGCTCCTCGTCGAGGATCATGGCCGCTCCCTGCGACCAGCCGTAGGCCTCCTCGATCTCGGGCAGCGGCCCCTCCGTCTTGAGCTGGTTCACGTCCACCATGTGGATGACCCCCTCCGGGCACACGTCGGCGCAGGCGCCGCAGAGGACGCACCGGAACGGGTCGAACCAGATGTTGTAGTTGCACATGAGACAGCGGGTGGACTCGGCCACCGCCGCCGTCGCGCCGTACCCGAGCTCCACCGGGGTGCTGAAGTTCACCGCCGGATCCTTGGACGGCATGCGCGTCGGCAGGTCCGCCATCGGGATGTGCTGCCGCGGCAGGACGTCGTAGAACTCCGGCATGTCGTGACGCCAGGAGCCGGTGATCTTGACGTTCGGGGTGACGGTCACGTCCGTCAGGCCGGCCAGGTACCGGTCGATGGCGTAGGCGGCCTTCTTGCCGTGCCCGGCGGACTCGATCAGGGTCGTGGGCCCCGTCACGAAGTCGCCGCAGGCAAAGACGCCGCGGATGTTGGTGGCATAGGTTGCCGCGTCCACCTTGAGCCGCCCGCGATTGACCTCGAAGCTCGCCTCCACCGGGAGGAACGAGAGGTCCGCGGCCTGGGAGACGGCCGGGATCACGGTCTCCGCCGGCACCACGAACTCGGAGCCCGCGATCGGCACCGGCGAGCGGCGGCCCGAGGCGTCCGGCTCGCCCAGCCGGTTGCGGATGAACCGCACGCCGGTCAGCCTGCCGTCCTCGCCGAGCAGCTCGATCGGGCTGACCAGGAAGTCGAGGGCCACGCCCTCGCGCTCGGTCTCGCCCAGCTCCTCCTCGTCCACCACCAGCTCGGATCGGGTGCGGCGGTAGGCGATGGTGACGTGCTCGGCACCGTGGCGAAGGCTGGTCCGGGAGCAGTCCATGGCCGTGTACCCGCCGCCGATGACCACGACGTGGCGGCCGACCGACAGCTCCTGGCCCAGGTTGGCCTTCTTCATGAAGTCGATGCCGTACTGGACGCCCTCGAGGTCCGCGCCGGGCAGGTCCAGGTAGACCGGGTTCATGGCGCCCGCGGTGATCGCGATCGCGTCGAAGTCCCGCTGGAGGTCCGAGAACGGGACGTCGACGCCGATCGTGGTGTCGAACCGGAAGGTGACGCCCAGGCGCTCCACCAGGCGGACGTCCATCTCGATCGCCTCACGCGGCAGCCGGAAGGCTGGCACGCCGATGAGCATCGTCCCGCCGCCGTACGGCAGGCTGTCGTAGACCGTGACCTGGTAACCGCGCGTCGCCAGCTCCCGCGAGACGGCGAGACCGGCCGGGCCCGCGCCGACCACGGCAACCCGCTCGGTGCGGGGCGTGATCGGGGGCATGACGTCCGGGATGGCCGATGCCTCGTGCCACTCGACGAGGAACCGCTTCATGGCGCGGATCGCGAGCGGGCGGTCGATGTCGCCACGACGGCAGGCGCGCTCGCACGGGGCGGAGCAGACGTAGGAGCACATTGCCGCCACGGGGTTGGGCTCGCGGGAGAGGATGTACCCCTCCTCGAACCGCCCTTCGGCGGCGAGGTTGAGGTAGCCCCGGCAGTTGGTGCCGACGGGACATGCCTCCTGGCACTCGATGTTGCACTGGAGCCAGGAGGCGTCGACCGGCTGGACGAGGAACTCCTGGGCGTGGTCGAGGGTCACGAAGGGGACACGCCTCTTCTGCGGGAGCACGACAGGGCCACGGGCCACCGTCGGCGGTGGTCACCACCGGCCCGGCGAATCTACCAAGCCGGGAGCATTCGCGTGCAGCGATCGGGGCCACTTCCCGCGGCAGGAGCCAGCTGGGGTGACCCGTGCGTGTCCTGGCCCGGCGGGTCCGGGCGCTTCCGGTCGAGACGGGCCAATGATGGGCCGATCTGGGTCGCGTCGCCCGTGCGCGCGAGGCCGGCGAACGCCGAGCGTCACCCCGAGCGCCCGAGCGTCACCCCGGGGTCGAGCCTGCGACGACACGAGCCTGCGCGACGACACGAACGAGTGCATGCGACACGAGCCTGCGCGCAAGGTTGACGCGAGGGGTGGGCGCAGCTACGCTGGCGCGCAGTCGTCGACCCGGCACCGGGTCCGCATGGGAGAACCGTGAACTCCTCCGAGATTGCCTTCCTGGCCCTCGGCCTCGTCCTCGGCGGGGCGCTCGGCGCGGCGTTCCTGGCGGTCGTCCGCTCCAGGGCCGCACCCCGGCGCGAGGTCCGTGTCACGATCTCCCCGAACGCGATCGGCGCCCGGAGGTCCCTCACGCTTGCCGACCCATGGCGGTTCCGAGACCAGGGTCCGCTCCCCGGCTCGCCCGACGACGATGCCTGGCCGGACCGTCCGGCATCGGTGTCTCCAACGCTGGCCGCAACCGCGTTGCCGGCAGCCGTCCTTGCGACTCCAACACGAACACGCGTTCTAATCGCCCCCGCCCCGGTCCCCGCCATCGCGGTGGTGGTCGCGGTCGATGGGGGCCGTCGGACCACAGCCGGTGCGGGTCTCCCGGCCGAGCCGTTCCGCAGCCCGGGCACAGCCCCGGCCACGGCCTCGGCCTCGTGGGTGGGGTCCTCCGTGGCGATCGCCGAGAGACCTGAGCCCGTCGCGGCCACCGGGACCCAGGCCCCGGGCGCGGTCCTGGACGTCGGCGCATCGCCGGAGCGGCTGGTCCGTCCGCGCCTCCCCGTCGAGCCCGCCCGGCCGACCCTCGCGGGCACCGCCGTGGGGTTTGCCGTCGCCGGGGCCGCCGATTCCGAGGAGAACCTCCCGGACCCTGCATCCACGGCCGGCACAGCCGGCGCCCGTCCGGCGGCCCTGGAGGGCGCGTCGGCGGATCCCTGTGCGGAACCGCGCGCCGTCGTCGACCAGCGATGCGCCGCGGCGACCGCCGCGCGTGATCGGTCCCGGGCTGCGGCGACCGTCGCGCGTGACGCTCAAAGGGCGTTCGATGCGCTCCAGGGGCAGGTCGACCGGGCGCGAGAGCTGTCGGATCCCAGGGCGGTTGCCACCGCCAAGGCCGCCATGCGGGAGCAGTTCCGGGTGGAGGACGCGGCAGCCGCGACCCCCGACGATTCCGAGGCGGCCGCCCGGCGGTGGCTGCACGGCATCAACCAGGCCAACAGCGACATCCGGGCGGCCCGCCGCCTCGTGGAGTCGGGGACGGCGGAGATGCGCGAGCGCCTCGTCGCCCTGGAACGTCTCACCCTGGAGGCCGACGCGGCGCGGATCTCCGCGGAAGGGGCCGACGAAGCGTGCCGGGTGGCGCGCGAGGAGCTGGCGCGGTGCGAGGAGCACGTCGCTGCGACCACGCCGGCCCAGGCCCCGGAGGCCCCGCATCCATTCGCGGGAATCTGGCCGACACAACAGGACCTGACCCCGTTCCGATCGCCCAAGGACGCACCCGAGGACGCACTCGCGGGACAGTCTGCGATCCTGCGGGTCGTGCGCGGCGATCGGGCGGCCCTGGACCGCGTGGTGACCGCGATCGCCGGCGCCGACCCGGCAGCCGTGGCGGACTGGCAGATCCGGATCACGGCCCTCTCCGACGCGATCGTCGCGCGTGCGATCGAGGCCGGCTACCTGATCCTGCCGGAGGACGATGCGTTCTGGGGCCTGTTCTCGGACCGGGAACGGCGCGAGATCGTCGAGGCGCTGGCATCGCTCGGGTTCCACTACGACGGCCTGGGCGGGTTCGCGGACGACCGGGTGCCGGCGGCCCGCGACCTCTCGCTCGCGGTCGGCTACGCGGGGCTGGACAGGATGCGGATCCGGACCTGGCCACGGGAAGGCGACATCAGGGCGCTCTACTCGGGGGCGGAGGTCGCCGCCGACGAGTGGCTGGTCTGGGTGGCGAGCGACCTCGAGCTCGGTCCCCTGATGGGCGCCCTCGGGACCCGCGCCGCGGGGCTGGGCGCGATCTGGGATGCCTGGGGCCGGGTCCGCCCCGCGCTGCTCGCCACGGAGTAACCCGGCGAACCGCCGTCGGGGCCGGCACGGGCGGTCCGTCGTCGGGCCCAGGCCAGCTGTTCAGTCGCCCGGTGTTGCCGCGCCCTCGGTCTCGGGCGGGGTCTCGTGGGTGGGACCCTCCTCGTCGTCGGCCTCGATCACGATGACCCGGAACGCCTCGGCCGCGCCCACGCCGATCGGCTCGCCCTCCTCGCGGGCCCACTCGCGGATCCGCGGCTCCAGACCCTCGGGGTGCCGGATCTGGGTGGGGTGGGCGCGCAGCGCCGCGAGCTTGCGATCGATGGTGGCGGTGACGTCCACCCACGCAGAGGCATGGTTCGACCAGAAGAGGTAGAGGCGGCGGACCACGTGCGGCGCCAGCCCGTCGCGGGCCAGCCACGGGAACGCCAGCGCATTGCGCGCCGCCGGGTAGACGGCATCGACCGCGGCGATGCCGGCGGCCCGGTGATCGGCGTGGTTCACGCCCCCGTCGCCGTGGAACAGGGTCTCGGGGTCAACGGCCAGGACCGCATCGGGACGGAACGTGCGGATCTCCCTGACCAGCTGCTCGCGCAGGGCGAGATCGTTGGCCAGGGCGCCATCGGGCTGGTGCAGGAAGCTCACGCCCTGGTAGCCCACGATCGCAGCGGCGGCCTGCTGCTCGGCCTCGCGGACCGCCGCGAGCTCGAGGGGGTCGGTGCGCCAGTCGTCCGCGCCGGCATCGCCGCTGGTGCAGCAGACGAGCCAGCCGGCGGAGCCTTCGTCGATCCACCGGGCCGCGGTGGCGGCGGGCCCGAAGTCGGCGTCGTCGGGGTGCGCGACGATGACCATGAACCGCTCGGGGCGCCACCCGTGCGCGTGTCGGACGGCTGTCTCAGGCATCGTGCGGGACCTCGCAGGACTTGTTGCGGATGGCGGGTGAACCGTGTCCGGCCTCGCTGCCGGGCGGCTGCCTTGTGCTACATTCGATGACGAGGCTTCGCTCGTACCCCCCACGGGCGAAGCCTCTTCTCGTGCCCGGGATCAGGTCCCCGCGGCCGCCTGCGCCTCGCGGATCGCCGCGAGCACCTGGGCCGCATGACCCTCCGCCTTCACCTTCGGCCAGGCGGCGGCGACGCGTCCGTCGGGCCCCACGAGGAAGCTCGATCGGACGATCCCCATGTACCTCCTGCCGTAGTTGGTCTTCTCCTGCCAGGCCCCGTATGCCTCCGCGACGACGTGGTCCTCGTCGGACAGGAGCGTGAACGGGAGGCCGAACTTGGCCCGGAAGGCGGCGTGGCTGCCGGAGCCGTCCGGGCTCACGCCCCAGACGGCGGCGTCGAGCCCCGCGAGCTCGGCGTGGAGGTCCCGGAACTCGCACGCCTCCGTCGTGCAGCCGGGCGTGTCGTCCTTCGGGTAGAAGTAGATGACGGTCCACGTGCCGCGGCGATCGTCCAGGCGGTGAAGTGTGCCGTGCTCGTCGTGGAGTGCGACCCCCGGAGCCGGGTCGCCGACCTTGGGCATGCTCATGCCCCGGAGGATAACCTCGCCGGGGCGAGCGCGGTCTCCACGACCAGGAGCCGGCCGGACCGGATCGTGACCGCGGCGCCGGCGGACTCGCGGACGTTGGACAGGCCGCGGGCGGGGCCGACCGTCAGCGGCTCGTCCCGGAGCGGGTACGCCATGCCGCGCGTAGTGATCCCAGCGACGTCTCCCGCGAACGGCAGCAGCGTGATCGTCGCGCCCTCCGGACCAGGGAGGGCACGGGTCACGGGACCGCCGTCGGGCCCGGGCGCCTGGACCAGGAAGACCCGCGACCGGGCATCGAGCAGGACGATGGCAGCCGCCGCAAGCGCCGGGTGGGCGAGGAGCCACACGTTGGCAAGCGCGTGGTCCAGCCGCGGACCACCGAACGCGCCGAGCACGGTGATCCGCGTCGCACCCCGGGCGATCGCCTCGAGGAGCGCCAGCTCGGCATCCGACTCGTCCTTGTCGGTCCGGGCGCGCCGGATCGGGATCCCATCCGTCTCGGCCACGGCCAGGAGCGCCGGGGCCAGCGAGTCGAGATCGCCCACCAGGACGTCCGGCCGCAGGCCCAGCGCCCGGACCCTGGCGAGACCGCCGTCCGCCGCGACGACGTCCACCACGTCCGCGTCCCAACCCGGCCAGGCCGCATCGAGCGCAGCGTGCGCGGGCACGTCGCCGTTCGCCACCACGAGTGCGTGGCGATCGGCCGGATCACCGGCGGCGCGGGCGGCTGTGGTCGTCATCCGGTCCGATCGTACCGGGTCGACGGCCACGTCCGGAGGACACTGGTCGTGTAGACTCGCGGCCGTGCCCGACAGTCCCCTCCCCGCGCCGACGCAGCGTGTCATCGATGCCGCCGCCCGCAAGGGCGTGACGCTCGACGTGCACCTCTTCGCGGAGTCCACGCACACCGCGGAGGAGGCGGCGGCCACGGTCGGCGCCGAGCTCGGCCAGATCGTCAAGTCGCTTGTGTTCGTCACGCCGACCGGGACGGGTGGCCTCGAGCCGATCCTGTGTCTGGTCTCCGGGCCGAACCGCGTGAACCTGGCCCGTCTGGCTGCGGTCACCGGCGCATCCGACATCCGGCGGGCCAACGCGGACGAGGCGAAGGAGCTCACGGGCTTCAGCATCGGCGGCATCCCGCCGATCGGCCACGGTCGCCCGATCCGCGTCGTGATGGACCCCGACCTCGGGCGCTTCCAGGTGGTGTGGGCCGCAGCCGGGATGCCCACAGCGGTGTTCCCGGTGGCGCCGGCCACCCTGCGGATGCTATCCAACGCCCACGTCGCCCCGATCTGCGAGGAGCGCCGTCAGGCCGACATCCAGGCCGAGGGCGCGGGCCTGGTCGAGCCGGCGGGCACAGCGCAGGACGCCGGCACCTGACCTGGCGCCCGTCGCCATGACGGTTGAGCCGCGTCGCGCGGTGGTCGCGTACCCGGGCGGGCTCCGGGCCAGCTACCGGTGGGCGGGCAGCGGCCAAAGTGTCGCCATCTTCGCCCTGACCGAGCAGGGCGGCCCGCTGGTGGACCTCGGCGAGTTGTCCGGCCCGGACCCGGACGCCCGCTGCGGGGCCGAGGTGCGGGTGGAGACGCCATCGGGTCCCTGGACCGTGCGCCTCGCCTCCACGATCAGCGACGAGCCGGAGGGGCTCCTCTGGGACACGGAGGGCCTGTTCGTGATCGCCTATGGCTTCCACGCCTACGCGTTCGAGGCACGGACGGGCCTCCTGCGCTGGAGGCATCGCTCGGCATCTCCGATCGTGACGATCCTCGGGTCTTCCCGGCTGCCCCACGTCCTGCTGCAGGCCGAGATCGAGACGTTCGCGCTGGAGGCAGACGGCGAGGTCGCGTGGAGGGTCGCCCACTCGGACGTGGTTGCGGGCGCCGAGCTGGTCGGCGGGCACGTTGTCCTGTCGAGCTTCTCCGGGCAGCTGCGCGCGCTGGATCCGCGGACCGGGCGGGCCGCCGGCTGACGCGCGCGGCGCCGTCCCGCCATGGTCGTCGTGGAGATGTCGTGGAGATGTCGTGGACAAATCGCGCGGGATCGGGTGGAGAAGGGTGGATAAGTGCGTTGACCCCGCCCGGCGGGAGCGCGTAGCGTTGAATGCAGCCCGAAGGTGCTGAGCGATGCTAACGGCCGCGATGACATCAAGGCCCACGCGTCGAGTAGGTTCCTTCGGGCTGCTGATTGCCCGCTGAGCCGCCGCCCGGGTCCCCGCGTCCCGGCGTCTATCATCGCGGCGTGACCCCCCTCTTCCTCGTTCTCGCGGGTCTGGCCGCGCTTGCCGCCGGGTGGCTGCTCATGCGCCGGCTCGGGTCCGGGGCGCGCGTCGGGCGGATTCTCGCCGCCACCCCCGTGGTGCCGGTGAAGCGGGCGATCGAGATGGCCTCGGAAGGTGGACAGCGGTACGTCGGCGTGGGCGGGCGCATCGATGCCCGGGAAGCCTTCGAGGACGACGCCGGCCGGCCGCTGGTGCTCCGCCGGACGCGGCTCGAGCTGCGCCGTGGCTCTGGCTGGGAGGCGGTGGAGGATCGCCGGGAGGTGGCCCCGTTCCTGATCGCCGGCGGCCTCGAGTCGATGGCCGTGGATGCCGACGGCCTGGACGAGGGCCTCGTCGTGGTGACGCGCTGGTCCGAGGGGACCGCGGCCGAGATCCCTGACCGCATGCCCGAGGGCACCGCGCCGGCCACCCCCGCCCGCCTGCGCGTCCAGCAGCTGAGCACGATCGACCACGCCCTGGTCCTGGGCGTCCCAGGCATCGACCCGGACCGCGGGCCCATCCTCCGGCCCGGGCTCGGCCGCCCGCTGGTGCTCACCACGCTCGAGCCCGCGGAGGCCATGCGGCTCCTGGCGTCCGGTCGTCGCGGCGCCACGATCGTGATCAGCGCCCTCCTGGTGGGCGGGCTCGTGGCCGTCGGGGGCGGGTTGGTCCTGGCGATCGCGAGCGCGGTGGTGAGCGGGTAGCACCACCGAACCCGGTGCGCCGGCTGCGGGCCGGGAGTTGTCGACGGGACGAACGGCGAAGCATGGGAACTTCGTCCTATTGGCAATTCCTGTGAAGTCGAGGAAAGTCTCCGCGACACCCGATGCTTCCCAAATCCTCCATGCCTCCACCGGCCGCCCGAGCCCCTCGACCGGGCGATGCGACGCTTTCGGTCACGAAGGCGGCGCGGGTGCTGGGCGTCCACCCCAACACGGTTCGCGCCTGGAGCGACGCGGGGCGCCTCCGGTACTACCGGATCAACGAGCGCGGCGATCGGCGCTACCGACCGGCCGACCTGCAGCGCTTCCTCGCCGCGGCTGCCTCCGGGGCGCCCGCGCAGGAACCCACGCAGGCCGGGTCGCGCCCGGTCCGGCACGGCGCGACGGCAGCGCCGATGCTCACCGACACGCCTGCCGGGCTTGACCTGCTCGCGGACCTCACCGAGATCGCGTCGTTCCCATCCGGGCTGGACCCCGCCCTCGACGAGGCCTGCAAGCGGATCCGCCAGGCAACGGGTGCCGCCCTGGTCGGCATCTGGGAACGCCGGCCGGGAGGGCTCGTACCGCGCGCCATCGACGCCGAGAGCGGCAGGATCACGGCGGCCCGCACGGTTGCGCCCGGCCGCGGCCTGTTCTCGCTCGCCCTCGATTCGCCCAGCCCGATCCACGCCCGGCCCGGGCTCCCCGGCCCGGCGCCGGTCCTGGGCCTGGGCACCGACGAGCTGGTCGTCCGGATCCCGGGTGGCGAGAACCCCTGGGGTCTCCTGGTCCTGGCAGGCGCCATGCAGCTGGGCCACGACGACGGACGGCGCCTGGCCGGCGCGATCGCGCGAACGCTGGGCGTCCTCATCCGGGGAGCCACGGCTGCCGAGCAGGCAGCAGCGCGCCTGCGCCGGTCCGAGGCGCTGCGACGCGTTGCCACGGACCTTGCGTCGAGGCTTGACGTGGGCGACGTCGTGCGGGACCTGGGCGATCATGCCCGGGTCCTGTTCGGGGCGGACAGGGTGGCGGTGGTCCTCCGTGATCCCGAGGGCCGGATCTCGTCGCCGGGTGGCGTCGGGTTCTCCGCCCGGTTCCTGGAGCTGGCGCTTGGGCTGGAGGAGGCCCGGGTCCGGCAGCAGGACATCCCTCCGCGACGGCCCGAGATCCTGCTGGGAGCCGATGCCCGGCGCGTGGGCAGCAGCGCGGTCCGGGCGGCGGCCATCCAGGAAGGGGTCGAGACGCTGGTGGTGCTGCCGCTGGTGGACGGGCACGACCTCCTCGGCATGCTCTACCTGGCCCACGACCGGGTGCACCGCTGGCGCGAGGTGGACCTCGAGGCTGCCGAGGCCCTGGCCGGCGACGCCTCGACCGCCGTGCGCTCGGCGCGGACCTTCAGCCGGATGGCGGCCTGGGCGGCCCAGCTCCAGTCGATCCAGCGCCTGGGCGCCCGCCTGTCGGGCCTGTCCGAGGTTGGCGCCATCGGCCATGCGATCGCCACCGAGCTCCGCCAGCTGATCGACTACGAGAACGTGCGCGTCTACCGCGTGCGGGGACAGGACCTGGTGCCGGTCGCGATGCTCGGGCACGGCGCGGTGTACTCGGACGAGACGGTCGAGAAGCTGACCGTGGCCGTGGGCGACGGGATCACCGGATGGGTTGCCCGGTTCCGCGTGCCGCAGCTCGTTGACGACACCGCCAACGACCCGCGGGCGATCACGATCCCCGGGACGCCACCCGACGCGGACGAGTCGATGCTGCTGGCGCCGATGGTCCAGGAGGGTGCCTGTCTGGGGGTGGTGGTGCTGTCGCGGCAGGGTCTCCGCCAGTTCACCGAGGACGACCTGCGACTGCTGGTGATCTACGCGTCCTTTGCGGGCCAGGCAATGGCCAACGCGGATGCCACGGCCCAGCTGCGCGAGCAGTCGAGTGCGCTCGAGCGCCGGCTGCGTGCCCAGCGCGAGCTCCTCCGGGTCACCGAGTCGATCCTGACGACGCTCGACCAGCGGGAGGTTCTGGAGGGGATCACCGACAGCCTTGGCACCCTGATCCAGTGCGACAACATCGCCATCGAGGCGGTGGAGCGTCCGACCGGCCTCCTGGTGCCGCTCACGGCGCGCGGCATCCATGCCGACGACTACCTGGCGCCCTGGGAGCCGGGTGAGACCGGGATCGCCACCTGGGTCGTGGACCACAACGAGCCGGTGCTGATCGAGGACGAGCGCACCGACCCGCGCGTCAACCATTTCCGGTCGATCGGGCAGATCGACGGCAGCATGATCGTCGTGCCGCTGCTCGGCCCATCGGGTGCCGCCGGCGTGATGACCCTGGAACGCCTCGGAACCGCCGCGCGCTTCGACGAGGAGGAGTTCGAGCTCGTCAAGCTCTTCGCGGCGCAGGTCTCGATCGCGCTCCGCAACGCGGAGATCTTCCATGCGGCCGAGGTCCGAGCCCGGACCGACACCCTGACCGGGCTGCTCAACCACGGCACGTTCGAGGACTGGCTGTCCCGCAGCGTGGCAGCGCGCGAGCCGTTTGGCCTCGTGATCATCGACCTCGACGAGTTCCGGGACATCAACAACGCCCTGGGGCACCAGGCGGGTGACCGGCTCCTGCGCGAGATCGCGATCGCCCTGCTCGGTGCGGCCCGCGACACCGACGCGGTGTTCCGCTACGGCGGCGACGAGTTCGTGGTGATCCTGCCGCGGAGCGACGCCGCCGGTGTCATCGCCGTCGCCGAGCGCATCCGGGGCGCGGTCGCCGGCGTGGGAGGGCCGGGCACGAGGTGGACCGCCGACGGCCTGCACGTCTCGGCCTCGATCGGCACCGCCTCGTACCCGGTCGACGGCGGCGACGCGGAAGAGGTCCTCCTTGCCGCCGACCGCGCCTGCTTCGTCGCCAAGCGCGGGGGGCGCGGACGCGTCGCGACAGCCGAGGAGGGGCTGGCGCTGGCCGCCGAGTTCACCCTGTCCGAGCCGACCCCGGTCGATCCGCCGACGGTCTCCGCGGCCTGACGGTCGATCTGCGGAGTGCCGTTCCGACCTGCCCGCCGCGCCCCGGCCCAGGCGGCCACCGGAGAAGGGAGACCCCAGGCGGTCACCGCATCCCCGCGCGGTGCGTCACACTCGGGCCCACGGAGGTTCGCCGTGCACGCGTCAAGCCGCTCTCGTCGCCACAGGACATCCATCGTCGTCGGCACGCTCGCCTGCCTCGTGGCCGTGGGGGGATGTCTCCCCGCGGCCATCCGGCCGACGCCGGTTCCCACGCCCTCCCCCACCCCGGCACCGACGCCCACGCCGGCACCGACGCCCACGCCCGGCCCACCCACGCCCACACCCGCCCCCACGTTCCTGCTGTACACCGTGGTCCGCGGCGACACGCTGGTGAGGATCGCGCGCCGGTTCAACACCTCGGGGAGGAGCATCGCGTACTGGAACCGGGCGGTGTACCCGTCACTGGACCCGGAGTCCGCCGCATACCAGCCGGACCTGCTCCAGGCGGGCTGGGTGCTGCAGATCCTCGCGGGCCAGGAGTACGTGCCCCCGCTCGATAGCGGGGAGAGCGGCGTGGAGGTCACCCCGGTGCCCAGCGACGATGGGGAATACGACACGGGAAGCCCCTCGCCCGAGGCTAGCGCCGGCGGCTGACGACCGGGGCGGGGGCGCTCCGCACGGGGGCGCTCCGCACGGGAGCGCTCCGCACGGCGGGTATGCTTCCCCGCATGTCTCCAGCTGCGGGGGGCGCGCCCCGGATCGTCGTCACGCTCATGACGGCCGCCCGCGGGGCGGACCCCGGGCTCGTCGCGCGCAAGAACGCCCTGTACGTGGACGCGGTGGTGCAGCACGGGGCCGAGGCGATCGTCCTCGATCCCACGTCGCGGGCGGCAGAACGGGCCGCGGCCTTTGCGTCGATGGACGGGCTCCTGATGACCGGGGGCGCGGACCTCGAGCCGTCACGCTACGGCGCCCCGGACGTGCGCGCCGCGGCGACCGATCCGGACCGCGACGAGCTGGAGGCGGCCGCGTGGGCCGTCGCCGACACCCGGGAGATCCCCGTGCTGGGCATCTGCCGCGGGCTCCAGGCCATGAACGTGTTCAGCGGCGGCAGGCTGCTCCAGCACGTGGACGGACACGCTGGGGCAGGTTGGGGCCACGGCCCCGCGCTCACCCACCCGATGCGCATGGTGCCCGGCACGAGGCTGGCGCGGATCCTCGCCCCGCCCGGCGCCGGCGGCAACGTGCTGACGGTCAACAGCTACCACCACCAGGCGGTGCGGGCATCGGACCTGTCGCCGCACTATGTCGCGGCCGGGTTCTCGTCCAGCCCGGCCGGGAACCTGGTGGAGGCATTCGAGGGTCGCGAGGGGCCGTTCCGGATGGCGGTGCAGTGCCACCCGGAGCGCACGGACTCCACGCCGAAGGCCTTCGAGCGACTGTTCGCGTTCTTCGTGGATGCGTGCCGGGGGCCGCTGCTCGAGCGCTGAGGCTGTCGTGCGGGGCCCGGGTCCAGCTCAGACCTGGAGCCGTCCCGCCTCGATGATCCGGTTCAGGAACTGGCGCGTCCGGGCTTCGCGGGGCTCGGCAAAGATCTGCGCGGGCGGTCCCTGTTCCAGGATCCGGCCGGCATCGAGGAAGCACACGCGGCTCGCGATGTCACGGGCGAATGCCATCTCGTGCGTGGCGATGAGCATCGTCATCCCGCCGGCGGCGAGCTCCCGGACGACATTGAGCACCTCGGCCACCAGCTCCGGGTCCAGGGCGGACGTGACCTCGTCGAGGAGCAGCAGGTCCGGCTGCATCGCCAGCGCGCGCACGATCGCCACCCGCTGCTGCTGCCCGCCGGAGAGCCGGTCGGGGTAGTCCTGCGCCTTCTCGGCCAGGCCGAAGCGCTCCAGCAGCACCATCGCGGCCTCATCCGCCCGGCGGCCCGGCTGACGCAGGGCCTTGCGCGGTCCGAGCGTGACGTTGTCGATGACGCGCATGTGCGGGAACAGGTTGAACGACTGGAAGACGATCCCAACGCGCCGCCGGATGCGGTCCACGTTCACGCCCTTCGCGGTGATCTCCTCGCCCTCGATCAGGATCCGGCCGGCGTCGATGGGCTCGATCAGGTTGATGCAGCGCAGGAGCGTGGACTTGCCGCTCCCCGAGGCACCGATGAGCGCGATCACCTCGTGTTCGGCGACCTCGAGGTCGATCCCGCGGAGGACCTCGAGTTGGCCGAACGACTTGTGCAGGCCCTCGATGGACAGCGCGGCAGCGGTCACGGGGCCGCCTGCCCGCCGCGCTGCATCGCGGGCGCCGGGACCCGCACGCCCGAGACACGGCGGTTCTTCTCGCGCGCCAGCAGGTAGTCGGTGAAGCGCGCCAGCGGGATCGTGACCACCAGGAACACGAGCGCGGTCGCGAGGTAGGGCGTGAAGTTGAACTTCGCTGCCTGGAGGATCTGCGTCTCGCGGAAGATCTCCACG
>DATCGK010000037.1:0-2388 GCA_036508975.1 Candidatus Limnocylindrales bacterium | reverse complement strand
TCCTGGCCGTACCTCTACGCGGTGAAGCTGGGCCAGCTGGGGCCGCTGCTCTTCCTGCTCTATGCGGTCACCTGGCGCTGGGCCGACCGGCCGTTGCGCGTCGGCGTGTCGGCCGCGCTCGGCACCGCCGCCAAGCTGCAGCCGATTCTCCTGTTCGGCTGGGCCCTCGCGACGCGCCGTTTCCGCGCCGCCGCCATCGGGCTCGGCGTCCTCCTCGCCGGTGTGGTCGTGGCGGCCGCCGTGGCGGGCCCGGGGGCGTGGCTTGACTGGATCGGGCTCATCTCGCGCGTCGGGAGCAACGCGCTGACCGCCCCCCAGGTCCTGAGCATCGGGGCCATCGCCTACCGCGCCGGGGTTCCGTTGCAGATCGCCACCGTCGTCCAGTGGGGAAGCGCGCTTGCCGTCGGGGCGGTGGCGCTGGTTGCCTGGGTCCGCTATCCCGCGCCGGTCGCGATCGTCGTGACGGCCGTGGCGTCGGTCCTGGTCTCCCCGATCGTCTGGCCGCACTACGCGGTGATCCTCCTGCTGCCGGTCGCGCTCCTCCTCGACCGCCGCCAGTGGTGGGCAGTCGCACTGCCGATCGTCACGTGGCTGCCCGTCGACGCCGTCTACCCGGTGGTCTTCGCGATCGGCCTCCTCGCGCCGTGCGCGTCAATCCCGCCCGCAACGCGACAGGGCAGCTCAGCCTCCTCATCGGCGCTGCAGTAGCGGTGAGCCCCTCGCCGGACTCGCTGACGGGCGCATCCGGATCGCGGGCGGCCTCGCCTTGGTCGCGCTTGGCCTTACCGCAACGCCCGTCGTCTACGACCTGGTTCTCAGCCACGTGATCGGCCGACCGCCGGCTCCTCCAGATCCGGTCCCCTGTCGCGGAAGACATGGAGGTTTGCCTGGTGCGGACACCCGTGCCGCGAGGGCTCGGGCAGGTGCTTCCTCCGACACGGCGACTACGGCCCCGATCACGTTCGCCCACCAATCCGATGGGACGATGTCGATTCGGCGCGTCATTGACGTCTTCTGGCGCGAGGCGAACCAGGTGAGAATGGCGGGACGCCGGTGACAAGTTGATGGGCCCCGAAGCGCCCGCGCTTATCGGCGCTCGGCATGCTCGGATGCTCGATCGGCTCGCCATCGCCGGTACCGGGATCGCCGTCGGGGCTCTCCAGGCTCTCGGTCGCCTGCCTCTGCCGTTCGACGCCCGCGCCTATTGGGACGCCTCCCTCGACCATCTCTACACCAACAGTTGGAACGCGACTGGTTACGTCTATCCGCCGCCGATGGCGCAGATCCTTGCGCCGCTCCACGTCCTTGGATGGCCGCTATTCGTCGTCCTCTGGACCGCGCTCATCTGGGCCGCCCTTGGCTGGATGCTCGGTCGGTGGACACTGCTCGCGGTCGCCGGCGGGATCGTGGCGATCGTCGTGCCGGGTACGGCTCCTCTCGGCGTCGTCCTCGGCTATGCGCTCAACGGCAACGTCCAGATCCTGCTCGCCGCTGGCGTTGTCCTGGCGATTCGCCGGCCGGCATGGTGGACGCTCGGTGCGCTGACCAAATTCGGGACGGGTATTGGCATCCTCTGGCCGCTGTTCCGGCGCGACTGGCGAGGTGTCGGGGAGGCCGCCGGGGTGACAGCAGCCATCGTGGCCATCTCGTTCGTCTTGGCGCCGTCGCTCTGGTTCGACTGGGCGAGGTACATGGTCGTGAGCGTAGGCGTGGTTTCGCCCCTCCCGATGGTGCCGGTGCCGTTTTCCGTGCGACTGGTGATGTCCGTGGCGCTCATCTGGTACGCGACCCGGGCGAACCGCGCTTGGGTCGTGGTTATCGCGGCGGGCTGGGCGATCCCGGCACTCTATGCTTGGTCATTCATCGGCATTTGGATCGGAGCCGTTGCCGTTTGGAGACCCCGCCCCGACCCGGCGGACCCTCACCCCACCCGGCGCTGATCGAGGCGACGCGGGGCTGCGCCGTTTGTCGTGGGCGAGTGGCTGCTCGGTTCGGTCGACGCCACGCAGCTCGAACCAGCCGGGCAGGGCTCCCGGCCGCCGGTGCTATTCTCCCGGTCGTGACCCACGCAACTACCTCCGAGCTCGACCCTCCGTGTCCGGAGGCGCCCGCCGAGCCGATCGCGCCGGGCGCCCGAACTCCCACCCTCGTTGGCTCGGCCGCTCCTACCGGCTCGCTCCGGGCCGTCCATCGGCCGTTCGATGCCATCCGGCCCGCGACGTGGGACGCGCTGTCGGCCTCCACCCCGTGGGCGACCCCGTTCTCGCGCTGGGGCGTCCAGCGGGCCTGGTGGGACGCCTACGGCGCGAACGCGCACGACCAGACCATGGTCGTCGTGGACGACGCGGCGCCCGACGATGCGTCACCCGTGGCGATCGTGCCGCTCAT
>DATCGK010000036.1:0-3287 GCA_036508975.1 Candidatus Limnocylindrales bacterium | reverse complement strand
CACAGGTGCCCCTGCGCTCCGCGTTCGCCTACCTGACCATCGGCTACTTCGCGAACCTGCTGCTGCCCGCACGTCTCGGAGACGTAACGCGCGCCTACCTCGCGGGTCGCTCGTTCGGGATCTCCTCGCTGGTCACGCTGGGGACCGTGGTGGTGGAGCGGGTATCCGACACGCTCACGATCCTGGTGGTCGTGCTGGTGGCCGGGCTCGCCGTGGCGCCGGGCACCGAGGTCGCCGGCTGGGCCGAGGTGCTCGCCGTGGCGGCGGTGATCGGGCTGGTCGTGGTCGTCGTGGTCGGGATCGGCGTGCTCCGTTCCGGCGTCCTTGACCGCCGTTTCGGGCGGCAGCTTCACGCTGTCGTCGCCCGCGTGGCCCAGGGGGCCGCCGCTCTGCGGAGCCCGCGCAGCGCAGCGCTTGTCCTGGGCCTCACGATCCTGCCGTTCGGGGTGGGAGTCTGCACGTTCGGGGCCATCTCCGGCGCGCTCGGCCTGCCGCTCGGTCCCGTCGAGTGGGCGTTCGTGCTGGGCGTGCTGGCACTCTCGACCGCGATCCCGGCGGCACCGGGCTCCCTGGGCACGTACGAGTTCGCGGGCGTCACCGCGCTCGGGATCCTTGGGATCGGGCCCAGCCAGGCCCTGGCTGCCACCGTCCTGATCCACGTCATCGCGGCGTTGCCGCCGGCGCTCCTCGGCCTGGCCGCCACGCTGATCCTCCACGTCAAGATCGGGGAGGTCGAGGCCGCCGGTAATGCGCCGACCAGCGTCTCGGCGGAGGGATAGTGGACCCACGGGCGGTCCGTGACGGCGACTGACGGTGCGCGCCGTGGTTGAGAAGGGCGACAAGGACGGCGGGACCCGAGAATTCCGCCACCATTTGCTGTTCGCCGCGACCGTCGCCGTGGCGCTCGCGGTTCTCATTGCCCGGCGACCAGAAACGATCACGCGTGCCGGGTTCTACGCCGAGGACGGACGTGTCTTCTTCCTCGGGACCTGGTTCGGCAGTCCGCTGGACGTGCTCCTTCGACCGTACAACGGTTACCTACACCTGGTTCCCCGGACCGTCGGGCTGCTGGAGCGGCTGGTCCCGATCCAGTCGGCGCCGGCCCTGGGCAACTTCATCGCGCTGCTGATCGTGGCGCTCATTGCGGGATTCCTCGCCAGCGACCGGCTGGCCCCGCTGCTCCCGGATCGACGCGCCCGGCTCGCCGCCGCAGTTGGTTTCCTACTCCTGCCCGCGTCACAGGAGACGCTGGGTTCCATCACGTTCATCCAGGCGTATCTTGTCGTGTTCCTCGTGGCGGTCGGATTCGCCTCGACGCCCCGGACGCGGACCTGGCGGGCGGTCGAGACGCTCGCCGTCGCCGTGTCGGCGCTCAGCACCCCGATCGCGATCATGCTGGTGCCGCTCCACTGGGTGCGGGTCCGCCGGTTCGGGCGCGCGGCCCTGGGGCCGGCGATTGCCCTGACGGCGGCAGCCGCGGTGCAACTGGCGGTCCTGGCCGCGTCTCGTCCTCCGGCGGTCGCGCCGGCGGACCTCCTGCTCTTCGCCCAGGCGTCGATCCTCCACTTGGTCGTGGAGCCATTCGGCGGTGCCACCTGGACGCGGCTCACAATCGACGCGGCCCTTCCCGGATGGGTCGGGATCACCGCCGCCATCGTGATCGTCGGTCTCTTCGCCATCTCGCTAACCGCCATTGATCGGCGGGTCGCCCTGGCCCTGCTTGGCACAACCTGGGCGGTTGGCGTACTGGGGATCGTTCGGTCGAGCGACGCCAGCGGCTGGCTGCTCGATCCGTTCCTGCTCCAGCGGTATTTCGTCCCGGCTGGGTGGGCTGCCGTCGTGATCATGGCGAGCGGGCTGTTCGCCCGATCGACCGCCATCCGCCGGGCCGCGCTGGCCCTTGCGGTGTGCTTCGTGGCTGGAGCGACTGCCGATCTCCGCCTGCCTGCTCGGCCAGATCTCGGCTGGGCGGCGGCAAGCCGGTGCATCGGCGGTCCCACGCCGTGCGTGGTGCCGGTCTTCCCCCCGGACACGTTCTCGATCCACTGGCCCGGTCCGGGCGGGCCCTACGTCCAGGGCGACTGGACGAACTGATCAGGCCCGGTCGGAGCGAGATGATAGCCCCGACGCCGGACCATCGGGGGATATGGAGCCCTGAGGGGACTGGTACCCTCGCGGCCATGACCGACACACGCTTGGACGTCGTCGTTCTCGGCGGCGGAGGACACGTGGGCCTGCCGCTCAGCCTCGCGCTGGCCGAGTCAGGCCTGCGCGTGGGTATCCACGATATCAACCAGGCGACGCTCGACGGGATCCGGGCGGGCAGGATGCCGTTCCGCGAGGAGGGAGCGGACGACCTCCTGCAGCGGGTCCTCCCGACAGGGCGGCTGGCCCTCTCCGCCGATCCCGCGATGGTGGGCGACGCGGATTGCGTGATCGTCGTGATCGGCACGCCGGTCGACGAGTTCCTGGGGCCGTCGATGACGATCTTCGAGCACGCGGCGGACCAGATCGCGGACCATCTCCGGGACGGCGCCCTCGTGATCCTGCGGAGCACCGTCTATCCCGGAACCACCGAGTACGTGGCACAGGCGCTCGCCGAGCGTGGGCGTCGGGTGGACGTCGCGTTCTGCCCGGAGCGAATCGCCGAGGGCCACGCGCTCGAGGAATTCCGGACGCTGCCCCAGATCGTGGGTGCCGACGACCCAGGGGTGGGCGACCGGGCCGAGGCGCTGTTCCGCCGGCTCACGGACCAGATCGTCCGAACCTCGTCGAAAGAGGCCGAGCTGGCGAAGCTTCTCACCAACACCTGGCGTTACATGAAGTTTGCCATCGCGAACCAGTTCTTCATGGTGGCTCACGAGGCCGGGGTGGACTACGCCGCCGTCCTGGACGCCATCCGACGGGACTACCCGCGGGCCGCCGATCTGCCGGGTCCCGGTTTCGCAGCCGGGCCGTGTCTCTTCAAGGACACCATGCAGCTCGCTGCATTCACCAGCGACCACTTCCCGATGGGCCAGTCAGCGATGCAGGTGAACGAGGGGATGCCGGCCTACATCGTCAGTACGCTGGAGCACCGCCTCGGCCCGCTCCGCGGCCGGACGATCGGCATCCTGGGGATGGCCTTCAAGGCGGAATCCGACGATCCGCGCGCCTCGCTCAGCTACAAGCTGCGGAAGCTGCTCGCCTGGGCGGGCGCCCGAGTGCTGGCGACGGACCCGTACGTGCGCGACGACCGGCTGGTCCCGCTCGAGACCGTCCTCGCGGAGAGCGAGATCCTGGTCATC
>DATCGK010000035.1:0-2131 GCA_036508975.1 Candidatus Limnocylindrales bacterium | reverse complement strand
CGGTCCTCGTCTTCGATTACCGCGGCTTCGGTGATTCGGGCGGCGATGCAACCTACCTGGATCCCATGGACCAGGTCGAGGACTGGAGGAACGCGGTCACGTATCTGGAGGTCCGTCCGGAGATCGACCCGGCCCGGATCGGGGCTTTCGGGTCCGGCGGGACCGGGGGTGGAAACGCCGTGATGGCCGCCGGTCTTGATGACCGGATCAAGGCGACCGTCAGCCAGGTGCCCGTCGCCGACGGGCGCGACTGGCTCCACCGGATGCGCCGCGAATACGAGTGGCTCGAGTTCCTGGAGCGGATCCGCCAGGATCGCCTCCGGCGGGTGACGACCGGCGAGGGTGAGTTGGTCGCTCCGCGCGACGGGATCATGGTCCCCACCCCAGAGCGCAGGACGACGACGGTCAAGAGCGACGTCGACCAGCGCCTGCCGGCACAGGTCCTTCTCGCGAGCGCGGAGGCGATCTTCGCCTACCGCCCGATCGACGTCGTCGCCCGGATCGCGCCCCGTGCGCTGATGCTCATCTGCGTCGAGAACGACGCGACGACGCCCGAGGACCATGCCTTCGCCTTGTACGAGCGAGCGGGCGGCCCGAAGCGGCTGGTCGTCCAGACCGGGACCACGCACTACACCGCCTACGCGCAGTACCGCGACCTGGTAAACCCGCTGATAGTGGAGTGGTTCCAAACCCACCTCGTCTCGGGCGAGGTGATCGTCCATGAGCGCGCCCCGGAGGCCTCGGTCCTCCGCTTGACGCGCCCCACGCTCTGACCGGAGGTTCCCGTGCCCTACGACCTCGTCATTCGCGGCGGAACGCTCGTCACCGCCACGGGCCGCTTCCAGGCAGACCTCGCGATCGAGGGCGAGCGGATCGCGGCCATCGTGGCCCCGGGGACGCCCGTGGACGCGGCGCGCGAGATCGATGCGACCGGCAAGCACGTGCTCCCGGGTGCGATCGATGTCCATTCGCATCACCGCGAGCCGGGCTTCACGCACAAGGAGGACATCGTCAGCGCCACCAGCGCGTGCGCGGCCGGCGGCGTCACCACCTCCTTCGCCATGCCCAACATCCAGCCCCCGCCGAACACAGTGGAACGCCTGGACGCGATCCTCGCCCTCTACAACGAGAAGGCCCTGGTCGACTGGAACGTCAATGCGGCCGGCACGGTCCCGGACCAGATCCCGGGCCTGGCCACGCGCGGCATAGCCGCGTTCAAGGTGTTCATGGTCGTGGACACCGGGCGCGACTACCCGCACATGCCCGGGATCGGTGTTCACGATCACGGCAAACTGCTCGAGATCTTCGAGACCATCGAGCCCACGGGCATCCCGCTCATGGTCCACCCGCACGACCAGGCCCTCATGAAGCACATCGAGGAAGGCTTCTGGGCTCGCGGGGAGCATGACGCCCTGGCCTACGCCAAGGCCTACAGCGCCCACGACGGGATCATCTGGGACACCGCCGCCGCGTTGCTGCTTCGCCTCCAGAAGGCGACGGGGACGCCGCTCCACCTGCTGCACACGCAGACCACCGGCGTGCTCGAGCAGTTGCGGGCGGCCAAGGGCGCCGGGCAGCACGTCACCGCAGAGCTCAACCCGTGGGCCGTGTTCCTGGGCAACGACTGGCGCAACATCGAGCGCCTGGGCTCATACGCCCTCAGCTACTACGTGCCCGAGAAGAACACCGAGCCGCTCTGGGCGGGCCTCGCGGACGGGACGATCGACCTGATCTCCACCGACCACGCTCCTCACACCCACGAGGAGAAGGCGCCCGGCTGGACCGACGGCTGGAAGGCGCAAACCGGCACGCCGTCCACGCAGTTCTACGTCCCGATGTTCCTTGATGCCGCGGTCAACGGCCGGCTGACCCTCGAGCGCACGGTCGAGCTCCTCGCGACCGCGCCGGCGCGAGCCTTCGGCCTGGCCGACAAGGGCCGGCTCGAGGTCGGGGCCCACGCTGACGTGGTCGTCGTGGACCTGGACCGGGACTTCGAGATCACCAATGACATCGTCCTGTCCAAGATCGGTCACACCCCCTACGCGGGCAAGCGGGTGCGCGGCGTCGTCGAGACGACCCTCGTTCGAGGCCGGCCCGTGTACGAGAACGGCGCCGTCGTCGGGGCGCCCGG
>DATCGK010000034.1:0-3681 GCA_036508975.1 Candidatus Limnocylindrales bacterium | reverse complement strand
GGGCTGAGATGCCGAAGTTGGTGATTACGCACGCGGTCCTGGACATCGAGCGTTGGCTGAAGGGCAAGGAAGAGCGAGTGGCGGTCATCGGGCCATACGCCACGAACGTGACGGACCACGTCGCGATGGACGGGAGCAAGACCATCGCGGTCACCGCCGACATCCACGACCTGGCGGGGGCGCAGGCGATGATGGCCTCGCCGTCGCCGGAAGATGCGGCCGCGATGGAGCGCCACGGAGTCATCCCGCCGATCACGGCCCACATCGAGAAGTAGCTCGACCACCGCAGACGAGACGCCGCGAGAGCCTCGCGGCGTCTCGGCGTCTTCGGGCCGGAGCAAGTCCATTGCGATCTCCATGGCTGAGCCCCGAGGAGATCGGAGGTCTGGATCGCGGCCTCTCGAGACGACTACGACGGAGGAGGCAGGCATGACGATCCGCGACGAACTCGACGCCATCAACGCTGGCATGGCCCGCGCCTTGGCGGAGCAGGACGCCAACCGGTTCGCGTCGTACTACACCGACGACGCTCGCATGCTGTCCCACGGGCAGCCGATCATCCGGGGTCGAGCCGACATCGAGGCCGAGGTCCGTGACTGGGTCACGAACGGGCCGCTCACCCTCCGGTTCGAGACAGGCGACGTGATCGCCGACGGCTCGCTCGTCGTGGACGTGGGCCGGATCATCAGCCCGACTGGGCGGAGCAAGTACGTCGTCGTCTACCAGCGCCAGCCGGACGGGAGTCTCAAGATCGCGGTTGATGCGGGCAGCAGCGATGGTCCATCGGTGGCATCTGGCTGACTCTGCGAGACCCAGCGTGATGTCATTGGGGCGGGGCGAGAGGAGTAGAGCCGAGCCATTACGGATGACCGTCCGGATAGCGTCGCGGGCGATCGGTCGGCCCCTGACTGCGGTCGGCTGATTCGTGCAGGCTCATGGCGCGCGGATCGCATGTGCAGTTGGGAACTGCCGGGCGAAAAGCGAAGCCCCAGGCGCCATCGCTCGGTCAACCACGCAGCGATCGCCGCGTCCGAGATCCGGACCCAAACCGTCTCGGGATAAGAGCCGTTCGCGGACGGAAGGGTGACGAGGCGGTAGGGCATCGCGACGACCACGTAGGAGTTCCGTGGTCGTGTTCTACCTTGACGTCGGCCGCAACATCAACATCGGTCGCAGCCGATCGACGCTCAAGCGACTCGGGCTCACGCTCGTCCGAGTGGGAGCGCGGTCAGGTCAGCCACCGACGCTGCTGTCACCGGTCCCTTGAAAGGGTCGCGACCTGGCCGCCACCCGCGTGGACCTGGGCCCCGTCTTGGATGTCAGCCGACGACCCGAAGGGCGGTCAGTCGTGATCTGCACCCGTACTGACCCTCGGAGTAGCCGGGACAAGGGGGGCGCGGTCGAACTCCGGCCGCAGGTCGTTCATGAACGCGGTCTTGGTGGCCACATAGGCCGCTTCCAGCCGGTCGAAGCCGTCTCGGTAGGCCCGGTCCCATGTCCCGACGGCGCCCCGTTTGAGCGCGTCCCTCGGGATCGTCAGTCCATCAATGGCCCGGATGATGTTCAGCATCCCTCCGGCCGCGTCGGCCGCATCCTGCGTCGCGACCAGGTACAGCTGGTTCACGCCGACGACCATCGCATCGATGGGGCCTACCGTCGGGCAGTCGCTGAACGGCCAGCCGGCGTGCGGCTGTTCCTCGCGCCAGTCCAACTGGCGCCGCAATTCGGCGATGTGGTTCTCGGTCGCCGCCAGGAGGTCGGCGGCCACTCTGAGCGTCCGCTCCTGCCTACCCCGACGACGTTCGGCCTCGCGGTTCGACCGGGCGACTACCCAGGCCCCGAGGGCTCCGACAATGGCCCCGGCCACCACCTTGGCCGCGTCGCCGCCCCAGGCCCCCACGTCACGGATGGCCCGGATCACGTCGCCGTGGGCCGCCTCGACGACATCACGGACCACCCAGCCGGCCCCTAGCGCGACGATGACGATCGCGACGACCCCCAGGGCCGCCCGCCAGTGCGCCCCGATCGCCATCCGCACGGCCTACACCGCCTCGTCGTTGGGGTCGAGGTCCGCGTCGATCTCGGCGGGTCCGGGCGGCGTGGACGGGTCCTGCGCCATGCCTTCGGCGGCGTATCGGTCGATGCCCAGATGTCTGACGGCCGCCATCACAAAGTCGGCCCTGGCGATCGCCTGGCGTCCCACGCGGTCATCCCAGTCATCAGGCAGCGATGGTGGTGGCATGCCAGCTTCCCTGGCCTTCGCGACCTGGACCGTCCAGAAAGCCGCCCGGGACACCATGCCGAGGATGGCCGTCGAACAGGTGATCGCGGGGCTAACGGCGAGGTCGGGCGCCAGGAGGTGCAGGGCGGTCTCCGCACGCGCGAGGCGAAGGTTGGCCCGATCATCGACCGCCAGAACGTCGCCCGCCTGGCCGGCCAGGATGAGGTCGTCGACATAGACCCGCATGGCGTCCACGGCCTCCAGGTACGCGATGATGGCCGCCACGCGCTGATCCAGGAACCGCTGTTTCGCGGCATCCTCGCGGACCTCGGCGCGGGCCACAGCCGCGTCCTGCCGGTCGGCTTGTGCCTCCAGCCGGCTGGCTTCGGTCGTGCGTTCGGCAGCCCTGGCCCCGATCCGTGCGCCGACGATCGCGCCACCAAAGCCGGCAAGCGCCGCGACGACGACGCCTACCAGGGCGATGATCGCCGCGACGAACGCGCCCTGAACGTACGGGTTGGTCCAGTCGATCGACGGCATGCCCTGATTGTCGCAGGACAGGAGGCCAGGGGGCCGGCCCGATTGGGCCCGCCAGGGTCAGTCGAGGTAGGGCTGGGTGCCAAGTTCCGCGGCGACCGCCTGTTCGAACGCATCCGCGGCCTTCACGAACACTTCCCGGGCGACAGGCGGCGGACGGGCCAGGATGAGGACTAGGGGCGGTCCCTGGGCCGCCCCTAACCAGCCCGAGCCCGTTGCCGCTGCCGAGCTGACCGGAGCCGCGGAGCCTCCCGGCGGTGCTCGTCGCAGTGCTGCCGGTTGCCGTGGGCGCCGACCGGTAGGAAGGTCGTGCACTCCGGCCAGGTGCATCGGCGTTGGGGGGACTGCTGAACCAGGCGAGGCCACACGGTCCAGAGGGCGCGTCCGAAGGTTCCCAGCTGCTCACCGGACGGGTAGGGCCACGCGTCGACCTGCTGCAGGCGGAGGGTCAGCAATGCTTTGGGCTGGCTGATCTCGGCCGGGGTCGCCGTCCGGGTCGCACGGAGGATGGCGCTCCAGGTCTGCAGCTCGAACAGCTCGCCGGCGCGAACCTCAAAGGTGAGGTTCTCGAGGGCGACGAGGTCGCCGTAGCGCTTCGAGATGCCAACAACTTCAAGGGCTCGAGCGTCGCCGTTCATCTCGCCACGATTGCCGGATGCCCTCGCCGTTCCCCGTTCGTCCGGGGTCACGCCTGGTCGACCAGCTGGTAGGTCACCTTGAAGTAGGTGATGCCGAGCAGTGGATGCCGTACTCGCCGGAGGCCACGACCAGGTAGCCCTGTCTGGCCATCGCGACGGCGTCATCCTCCATGTCCCGGGCCGCGGATTCCTGCCAGCCGTTCATGCCCCGGGACGCCATGAGGAACGCGAATGGGAGGCTGAGGAGGCCAAGGAGGCTCCCGCGGCCGTACGTCTTGACGACGA
>DATCGK010000033.1:0-2379 GCA_036508975.1 Candidatus Limnocylindrales bacterium | reverse complement strand
GGCCCGACACGTCGGTGCCGGCGAGCCGGTAGGTTCCGGCCGTCGGGCGGTCCAGGCAGCCGAGCAGGTTCATGAGCGTGGACTTCCCGGAACCGGAGGGACCGACGATCGCCAGGAAGTCGCCGGAGGCGACGTCGAGGTCCACCTCGCGGAGGGCCTCCACCTCCAGGCGGCCCGAGCGGTACGTCTTGCCGATGCCGCGCATCTCGATGACCGGCGTTCCGGCGGCCTGGTCCAGGAGCGCGTCCGAGGCGGTCACGGCTGCGAGCTCGTCGGGGTCGCGCCCGCACCGGAGCCGGCGCCGGGGCCGGTCGGGAACGTCGTGACGAGGTCCTTGGCGGAGGCCGTACCCGTGACCACCACCGTACCCTCCGTGATGCCCGACCGGATCTCGGCCAGTGACGGCGTCAGCAGGCCGACCTCGACCGGCACGGTCCGCACCTGGCCCGGCCCGTCCAGCACCTGCACGGTGTAGGCACCGGGAACGCCACCGATGGCCGTCACCGGTACGGTGAGCACCGAGGGCGCGCTGGCCGTGGTGATCACCACGTCGGCCGTCATGCTCGGGGCCACGATCGAAGGCGGGGTTGTGAGCGCGATGACGACGCTGTAGGAGACGACGCCGGCGGCACTCTTCGTGGCGCCGGCCAGATCGACCGAGTCCACCGCCCCATTCACGGTGGCACCGAGCGACGCGATCGTGATCTCGGCCGGTTGGCCGACCTTCAGAGACGGCAGGTCGCTCTCGGTGACCGAGGCGGTCACCTGCACCTGCGTCCCGCGCATGAGGATGACGGCGCCGGACGCCGTGTCACCGGGCTTGATGGTGACGGACGAGACAACACCGTCGATCGGTGCGGTCAGGGTGGCCCGGGCGAGGGTCCTCTCCGCATCGGCGACAGCGGACTGGGCCTGTGCCACCGAGGCGCGGTCCGCGGCGACGGCTGCGTCCGTGTTGACGCTGGTCGCTCCCTGGTAGGAGAGGTTGGCGGACGTGACGCCCAGCTTGGCGGCCGCGACCTGGTTGGCCGCCTGCGTGTTCGCCGAGGCCACCTGGAGCCGCGTGGTGGCGAGCGCCCGCGTCGCCTGCTTCACGACCGCCGTGTCGGCCGCGATGACGGCGGCGGGGGCCCCGGCCGCCCGGTCGTCCGCCAGCTGTGCCTTCGCGTCGGTGAGCGCCGCCGATGCCTGGGAGATGGCGAGCCGGCCGGAGGACTGGGTCTGGGACTGGGCCTTCCGGGCCTGCGTGAGCTGGCTGTTGGCCTGCGTGACCCCGAGCTTCGCCTGCGCCTTGGTCGTCTTCGACACCGGCGACTCGTCGGCCTTGAGCTTCGCCTCGGCCGCCGCCAGGTTCGCTCGGGCCACGTCCAGGGCCAGCCCGGCGTCGCCCGTCTCCGCAACGGCGAGGACCTCACCGGCCTTGACCGCGTCCCCGGCCTGGACGTCCACGCTGGCCACGGTCCACTCCGGGGCAGTCGTCGAGCCGGCTGCGTTGGCCGCGGGCTTCGGCGACCGGTCGGGTGCCTGGCCAAAGGCGAGACCGTAGGTGTCAACCGGCTCGATCGACCCGCTGATCGACACGGTGTCCCGCAGGTCCATCACGGACGCGGTGGCGGTCAGGTAGGTGATCCCGGGCGCACGGCTGCCCAGCAGCCCGCCGACGGTTGCCAGGCCGACGAATGCGACACCGACGACCAGCACGCCGCCGATGACGACTGCTCGCTTGCTCATGAGATGGTGCTCCTCGATGCCCGGCGGTCCGCCGCGTGGACGGCATGGGCGGAAGGCGGGATGGTGGACGGTGGGATGCGACCCACGAGGCTGCCGGCAGGCGCCAGCCGCGAGATGCCCCGGTGGAGGACGACCAGGAAGCCGCGGACCTGGTCCAGGTCCGCATCGTCGAGCACGGCCAGCAGGGCGCCCACCTGCCGCGCGTTGAGGTCGCGGAAGCGGTCGAGCAGCTCGGCACCCGCCGGCGTGATGCCGACGAAGACCCGGCGCCGGTCCGACGGATCGGCACGACGGACGATCAGCCCCCGATCGACGAGACGATCGACGACACCACTGACCGTGGGGAGGGTCACACCCAGGCGGGCAACCAGCTCGGACATGTTGAGGTCGCCAACCGACAGGAGGTACAGAACCTTCGCCTGGGGCATCGTGATGTCGATCTCGAGGAACTCCGGCGCGTGGGCGTCGGCGAGACGCGCGAGACCCGCCTGGAGGTCCGCGATGACCTCTTCGATGAGGCCGGCCCGCTCCTGCTCGTTGATGCCATTCCCCTTTTTGTGATCTTGACTGTTCGGTCCGTCCTAAGTATTCGCCGGGAACGATACACCCGGCGTCGGGACGACCCGCGCATCGTCCGGCCGATCCCGG
>DATCGK010000032.1:0-12777 GCA_036508975.1 Candidatus Limnocylindrales bacterium | reverse complement strand
TCACGGCGGCCACGGCCACGGTCACGGTCGTCGCCAGACCCAACCTCGGAGCCCGCGTCGTCCGGATTGCCCTGGCCCAGCGTGGCAAGCGGTACATCCGTGGCGCCACGGGACCCCGTGCGTTCGATTGCTCCGGCCTCGTCCGGTACGCCTATCGCCGCGCTGGAGTCTCGAGCCGCCTCGGCGGCGGGCACTCGGCGCGCGGGATGCTGTACTGGGCCCGCATCCACCACCGCGCAAGCCGGTCCAACCCGCAGGTCGGCGACGTCGTGATCTACGGGAACGGCTCGCACGCCGGGATCTACATCGGCAACGGGCGCGTGATCAGCGCGCTCAACCCCAGGCAGGGCATCCGGATCACCAGGCTCCATGCGCTTGGTGCGCCGTTCACCACGTTCATCCACACGCGCATCTAGCGCTCGCGCCTCGAGGGCGCAGGACGAATGCCGGCTGCCTGGCGCAGCCGGCCACGAGATGCCCGGGCAGTGCCGTCCCGCACCGCCCGGGCCGCGACCACGAACGATCCTGGGCGCCCCTCCGGGGGCCGGCCCGTCGATCACCCCTTGTACAGCGTCCAGACAACGGTCGACATGAGCGGAGACGCCGCGTCGAGGACCGCGCTGATGTTCTCCTCGGCTGCGAGGATGTCGATGACGAACACCGTCGTCCCGGCCTGGTCGACGCCGATCATCTGGATCTCAATGAGCTTCATGGCCTGGCCGCCCTGCGGCGTCGCCGTGTAGCAGATCGCTGCGATCAGCCCCGGCGGCCCATTCGGAACCGTCACCGACTCCGGCGCGGGGGTGCCCGCGCAGTAGTTCGCGTTCGGATCCGTCTTCTGGTCGTCGGCCAGGGTGCTGGCGATCCAGGCCTCGGGCGTCACCGGGTCCTTGAGGGTTCCGCTGGTGAACGCCATGGCCCCCTTCTGGGGGATCACGAGCTGGATCGAGTAATCCTGCTTGTCGGCGACGGTCCATGGCCCGCTGACCGTGACCGAGATGTTCGCGACCGAGACGACCCCGCCTCCGACAACCGGGGGCGCCGTCGATCCTGCCGTCGGGGCAGCCGAGGGCTGCGGACCCGGGGTGCTTACCGCGACCAGGGGCGGCGTGGCGACCGGCGGCGTGGCAATCGGCTGCGCTGATGCGACCGGCGGCGTGGCGACCGGTGGCGCTGATGCGACCGGTGGCGCTGATGCGACCGGCGCCGACGCGACTGGCGAGGCCGATGGGCTGACGACGGCCGCGCTGGCCGCCGGCGTCGGCAGGGCCGGCATCACCGGGGCCGGGGCCGGCTTGGAGAGCACGGACGACGCTGCGACGCCACCGACGACGAGGATGACCAGGACCAGGCCGATTCCGCCCACGAGCAGGCCGACCGGCATCCGCTTGGTGGGAGCCGCCGTCGGCTGGTAGGCCGCGTAGCCCGTGGGCACAGCGCCCGCCTGCCCGCCGGCCGCCTGCGGACCCCAGCCCGGAGGGGGCGGTCCGGCCGGTGGGGTCCATGCCTGGGTAGGCGGCGATGCAACGAGCGGCGGCGGCGCCGCTGCAACAGGCGGCGGGATGATGGCGCCTGGGCTGACGGGCTGGAGCGGGGCGGCGCAGTTGCCGCAGAAGCGGCCGCCGTCAGGGTTGATGGTCCCGCAGGCGGGACACGCGAGCGGCATCTAGCGACCCACCTTTCCGTCGGCCACGATCTCCGTGCGAGCCTCGCTCACGGATGTCGGTACCGCGCTGAGCGCCATTCCGCAGGAGGGGCAGAACCCGGCCGCGATGATGTCCGCGCGACAGTTTGGGCATGTCGTATACGCGAAGCCGACGCTTCCGGCCTCCTTGAGGAGCGCAGCGTGGAGGACGATGCGGAGGTAGACGATCACCACGCCGACGCACAGCATCTCCCAGCCGATGCTCAGCACGCGCGGCACCCCATACCCGGTGAGCAGACGATCCACCAGCACGAAGGCAACCGACATGACGAGGGCGAGGACGATGCCGCCGACCTCGAGCCGGCCTATCCGGCCCTGTCGGCCGCGACGCCAGAGCGCCGCCGTGATGAGGCCAGAGGTGCTGCCGGCCATCAGCGGGGCAAAGATCGCGATCGAGATGAGCGGGTAGACCCAGCCGGCGATCGCCGTGTCGATGGTGGAGCTGGTCAGCACCTGGGCGAAGCGGACGATCGTGGCCGCCGCGGAGAACCCGAGCCCGGCGGCCACGCCGAGAACGAGCCCGTCGGCCGTCCCCGAGACGCCCTTTCTGCCCCGGAGCAGGAGCGCCGGGATCGGCATCAGTACGGCCACCACCAGCGGGAGCACGACGGCCCCGATGGTGAGGCCCGCGACGTCGACCACGGTGCCGAACGGGGTGACCCGGACGTCCTCCAGCGGTACGACGAGCTGGTTCGCCACGAATGTCGTGATCGCACCGAGGATCAGGCCACCGCCCACCGAGATGCCCACGATGGGGATCGGGGCGTCACGGTAGATCCGGACCTCGTAGAGGTACATCAGGTACAGCACGGGCACGAGAAATGCCGAAAGGATGATCGCGGCCGTGATGAGGCCGAGGAGCGAGAGGACCACGAGCGCGGCGAGCCCGCCCAGGAAGACCCACTTGAACTCGTTGACCCGGTCATGGCCGAGGTGTGGGAAGAGCGTCGAGAAGACGCCGAAGGTCACCACCGGCTCACTCGGGTTGGCGGCGAACCGGTCAAGGCGCCGCGGGTCTGCGGCTGCCCCAGCGGGGCCTTGTCGGGCCCCGCACGAGGTACAGAACGGCCCGTCGGGCACGTCCCGGTCACACTGGGCGCAGCGCATCGCGACCTCCATGGCGGTCCGCGTTCAGGCGGCCCGTCAACTCGATAGCTACCGCAGCGGTCCCCCGGGGTGCCCGAGTCGCCTGCGGCGTCGCCCGGCCCGGACCTCGGCCGGTCCCGTGCGGCCCCGAGGGTGGCGCCCATGTCCGACCTGGCTCGCCGTGACGGCAGCTCCAGCCCGTGGCCGCCCCGGCTCCCGCAGTGTCACGCGTCCGGCACAGGAACGCAACCCGGAAATGCAGATCCGGCGCCGGCGCGGGGCCAGTTGTTTGGTGGCACCGGTCCCAACGCCTGAGTGCGGCAGCACGCACGCGCGCGCATCCGGGCAGCGCACGACGTCGCCATGGTCCACGCGAGTCGCGCCGCAGGGCCCGCGATCTCGGCGAGACTCCTGGTTCTGCCCGACCTGGACCCGCTCGGAAGCCGACCTGGACGAGACAGTGTGCGTCCGTATCCAGCCCCCCGGGCCCTGCCTGTGCGATCCGCGGATCACTGGTATGGTGCCGCCGGAAACGGCAAACGACAGGAGTTTCCAGTTTCATAGCGTCGTCTCGGCAGGGATCCTGCCGAGTGGTCGGCTTCTCGTCGATCATCGTTCTTGCGCTCTCCCCCCACGGCTGATGGGCGCGCTCCTTCTCTCCACGCCGGGGCGGCGCCATCCCATCGCCATGGCGGCCGGACCGCCGTGTCCTGGTAGAGAGGAGCATCGTGAAGCTCGTCAATCCCACCCCGCATGGCTGCGGTGATCCGCAGCACGGTACGTCAGAGCCCCAGGTGGCCTGCGGCGGCCTGGCTCGCGCCGCCACTTCCGGCACCTCCCCGCTGGATCTGCATCTCACCGCGGAGCACAGGGAGAGGCCACGATGATGGAGAACCGCCTCCCAGTCGGCCTTGGCTCTCGTGGCGGACGCTGGCATGACCCGGAATTCAGACGCGCCTACCACCGCGCATGGCGGGCATCACATCCTGACTACCGCGAGCGCGAGGCCCTCCGCCGAGCGAGGGAGCGGGCGCGGGAGAAGGGTGACCCGGCTGACATCGTGTCCCCCCCTAGCCCGCGCCCGCTCCCGCTCTCGGCTGTCCATTGCGTCTGCGAGTGCGGCTGCCGTGAGCACGTCGTGGTTGTCTGTGGATTCTGTCGCGAGGACATTCACGGCGCGGACGTCGCCTGACCGCCGGCGCCATCCGACCCGATCTGCCGGCGGGCCACGACCTCGATCAGGTGGATGTGGTGGGGGTCGCCCAGCGCCATCTTCCCGTCCTCCTCGCGCTCGCTCCATGACTCGATCTCGAAGTCGCTCAGCCAGGACCTGATCGCGTCCGGTGACGGGCAGGTCAGGTCCGGGTCCGAGGCAGCCTCGTCCCGGTCGCCGTAGAGTAGGCCGGCGAACCGGCCCCCGGGCGCCAGCGCCGTCGAGATCCGTTCGAACGTGCGGGCGTAGGCGTCGGCGCACAGGAACTGGAGGCTGACGCTGGCGTTCACGAGATCGCAGGCCGGGATCTCGAACGACGCAAGGTCGGCGACCCGTGTCTGCAGGCGCGGGCGGTCATCCTCGGGCGTTGCCGCCAGCAGCGTCTCGATCGCCGCCGGCTCGCTGTCCACCGCCAGCACCCGCCAGCCCCGCCGCAGCAGCTCGCGGGCGTCGCGGCCTGCCCCGCAGCCGAGATCGACGGCGAAGCGTGGACGAGCGGCCGGGCCGTCCTCCGTCGCAAACCGGCGGATCGCCTCGATGACGGTCGGCCACGCCGGGCGGTCGACGGTGACGGCGTAGTAGTCGGGCCAGTGGGCGTCGGTCACGGGACGCTCGGGACCGGCACCCGGCGCGCGAGCTCCTCGCCCCACCGGCGCGCCCGTTCCAGCTCGCCGTCGCGGAGCGGCCCGTAGCGTCCGCTGACCACGAACTTGCCCGCCGGGGCGACCGTCGTGAACCCCGCCGCCGCCAGCCCCTTCTCGATCGACTTCACCGAGCCGCCCGGCGACCAGCTGATGCGGGTCTCGAACGCGGCCCCTGCCCCGTGCCCGTGGGGGAGCGCCTCGAGCCAGGCGCGCATGGAGGGATGGCTCACGTCGGGCGGTGTCGGCGCCCGCAGCTCGGTGCGGAGGAGGGAGCTGCGCATCTGCTCGGTGGGGAGCCGGAAGCTGAGGACCGGCGCGCCGGCCACGATGAGATCCGCGCTCGCGACGAGGTCCGACGTCGCCTCGTCGGTCGTGAGGAGGCGGGCCCCGTCGATGCGTCCGCGATCGCGCGGGCGATCGCCCCGTGTTGCCCCAGAACGATTCGTAGACGACCAGTGCCAGCACCGCGCCCAACCTCCTCGTGTCCTGCCCGACCCGCTGACCGTGCGTCCGGTTCGGCTCGCAGATGGTCACCGCCCCGATGGTCGCGGGAAAGGGCCGCACGCCACGTTGTCCCGGTGCTCCACGAGCCGCGCCGTCGACGGGGGTGCAAGCGCCCAGGTCTCGGCGGGTGGATCCACCCGCGGTCCCCTGGCCGAGCGCCGTACCACGAGCGTTCCCGGCGTGCCACGGATCGGCGGTTTCCGATCATCCGGCTGGGGCCGGCCGAGGCGGCCGGTTGACGCCCCTGCCCGGTCGACCCGATGCTTCCGTCATGCCCGAACTTGAACTCGCCTCCACGCTCACCCGCCCCATCGTCGCCGACGGCGCCATGGGGACCGCCCTGTTCGCCGCGGGGATGCCCGTCGGAGAGGCGCCGGAGGCCTGGCTGCTGACCGACGCCGGCGCCGCGGCGATCGAGGAGGTGCATCGCAGTCACGTCCGCGCGGGGGCCCGGATCATCCTGACGTCGACCTTTGGCGCCAACTCACTGCGCCTGACCGGATCCGGGATCGAGGGCCGTACCGACGAGGTCTGCCGGGCGGCCGTCGCGGCTGCCCGTTCGGCGGCCGGCCCGGGGGTACTCATCGCCGGGAGTCTCGGTCCGACCGGCGGCCTGATCGCGCCGTACGGCCCGCTCGATCCGGGCGCCGTGCGCGCGGCGTACGCGGAGGCAGCGGCCTCGCTCGTCGCGGCCGGCGTGGACATCGTGTGGGTCGAGACGATGATGGACCTGCGCGAGGCGGTCGCCGCTGTTGACGGTGCGCGAGACGCGGCGCCGCACGTCCCGGTCGTCGCCACGATGGTGTTCACGCGCGGCCGGACGATGTTCGGTGACCGGCCGGCGAACGTTGCGGCTACCCTCGCGGAGCACGGTGTCGCGGGCGTCGGCGCCAACTGCGGCGACGGGTTCGGCCCCGTCGAGGAGGTCATCCCGGCGCTGGCCGCCGCAGCCCCGGGCCTGCACGTCATCGCCAAGGCGAATGCCGGGATCCCGGTGATCGGATCGGACGGAGAAACGGCCTTCTACCCGGGGACCTCCGACGAGGCGGCGGGCTATGCGCGCAGGGTGGCCGCCGCCGGCGCCACCATCATCGGCGGATGCTGCGGCACCACCGCGGACCACGTGGCGGCCATCGCCGCCGCGCTCGCCTAGGCCCAGGAACCGGCGCCCGGCTATCGGGTGGCGCCGGGGCCGCACGGGTGACCCCGGCGAGGCTGCCCGGGCGGGTCAGTACCCGCGGGACCCGTCGGCCGCCGTCTCGCCCGCCAGGGCGCTGACGAACGCGGCGCCCGTCATCGGCTTCGAGAACATCGGGTAGTCGTACGCGATGGCGTTGTCGTGCTCCGCCGCGCTCGTGGCCGCCACGCAGTCGGTCAGCGTGATGACCTCGAAGCCCTTCTCGTACGCCGACCGCATCGTCGATTCCACGCAGCAGTTGGTGAGGAAGCCGCCGAGCGCGACGGTCTGGATGCCCTTGCTGCGCAGGATGAAGTCGAGGTTGGTGCTGGCGAAGGCGTCCAGCCCGCGCTTGCCCTCGAGCACGATGTCGCCGGGCTGCGGTGCCATGTCGGGGACGATCTCCGCGCCCCAGCCGCCCTTGACGAACGCGTTGGTGTCGACCACGCCCTTGAGGATCCCGTACGGGGTGCTCGTGATCTCGCCGTAGCCGGCGGCGTACTGGATCGGCGCATGGATGATGGTCGCGCCCGCCTCGCGAGCCGCGGTCGCGGCTGCCTGTGCGTTGGCAAGCATGCCGGTCGCCTCCATCGAGCCCTTGACGGCGTCGTGGAGCGCCCCCCCGGGGCTCGTGAAGTCGTTCTGGAACTCGACCAGCACGACGGCGGTCTTCCTGGGGTCCATCTGGCTCCTCCTGTCGGATCGTGAGACGCGATCGCTTTCCTGCCGGCGGGCGGCCCCGTCAAGGATGGACCCCCGGGAGACGCACCGGGAGCGTGAACGGGACGGACTCGGCGGAGGGGCATTCTGCTCGCCCGGCGCCTGCGACTTCGCGATGACCTCCCCTGGCGCGGGTCGTCCGGGTGGTGCCATGCTCTGCTCGACATGGAAGGCGTTGAGGGGACGAACGCCCCGAGCCCGTCGCGCATTGCGCCGTTCGCCGCCCTGTTGTCGCTGCTCCTGCCGGGCCTCGGCCAGGCGGCGCTGGGACGACGGCGTCGCGGGTTCCTGCTCGCGATCCCGGCCATGGTGGTCGCGCTGGTCATTGCGGCTATCGCCGTCTCGGTCGCGGCCGACCCCACCGTCGCCCTCGACCTCGTGCCCGGGCCCGAGGTCCTGCCGGCGCTCCTCGTCCTCGGTGGCGGGCTCCTCGCCTGGCACCTCGCAGCCGTTATCGATGCGGAGCGCCTGGCTCGGGTGGTCAGGCCGGTCCGTGGCCGGCGCCGGGTACCCGCGGCTCTCCTGTTCGCCGTGCTGCTCCTCGCGGTCGTCGGTGTGCACGGCACGATCGGCTACCTGGAGGTCCAGTCGAGCGTGGCGACCGGCGTCATCTTCGGGCCCGGCGGCGACGACGGGAACGGGGCCTGGGCCATCCCCGAGACGAGCTTCGAACCTGAGCCCACCGAGGAACCCTCCCCGCCACCGAGTCCCACGCTGGCCCCGACCGCGCCTCCCTCGGGCGTGCCCGCGGTCACTGCAATGGCGACGGTGGCCCCTCGCCCACGGCGGTGCCGACCCCTACCCCCGCACCCACCCCCACGCCCAAGCCGGTCGCCGCGTGGGCCAGGGACGGCCGGCTCAACCTGCTGCTCATCGGCAGCGACGCCGGCCCGGATCGCTGGAGCCTGCGGACGGACACGATCATCGTGCTGAGCGTGGACGTGAAGACGCACCGGGCGGCGCTGTTCGGGATCCCTCGCAACATGGTGGGCGTCCCGCTGCCCCCGGAGAGCGCCGGCGCAACGGCGAACGGACGCTTCCCGGGCCTCCTCAACGCGCTCTACGTCTACGCCATGGGCCACCCCAAGGAATTCCCCGGGGGTGACGCCCGTGGGATGCGCGCGGTCAGCGGCGCCGTCCAGGAGCTCCTGGACGTCCGCCTCGACGGGATGGTCGTGATTGACCTCGCGGGGTTCGTAGCGCTCGTCAATGAGCTGGGCGGGCTGTGGATCGACATCCCCGCGCCGCTCGTCGATGACAAGTACCCGCTCGAGGACGGCTCGCGCCTGATCAAGGTCTCGTTCGACGCCGGCTGCCAGAAGCTCAGCGGGCGGATGGCCCTCGCCTATGCCCGATCCCGCCACCAGGACTCGGACTACGGCCGGATGCGGCGCCAGCAGACGGTGCTGCTCGCCCTCCGCCGCGAGGTGGATCCGGTGGCCCTCGTGCCGAAAGTGCCGGCGCTGCTCAAGATCGCCCAGGACAACCTGTGGACGACGCTCAAGCGGCAGGACCTGCGCGACCTGGCCCGACTGGCGGCCCAGGTGGACGTGCGGCGCGTCGACCGCGTCCTGTTCGTGCCGTCGAAGTATCCGGCGCACCTCACCGATGGCGAGATCGCGCAGATCCGGCACGTGACCCGCACCATCTTCGACGGGCCACTGCCGCCCAGGGACAACTCGCTCGCCGAGGGGCACTGTCCCTAGATAGCCATCACCCGCCGTGACGGTGGTGATCCTGCGCGGCCCTCCCCCGTGTCAGGGCGAGAACGTGAACGAGGACACCACGACCTCGGCCGCGGCGCCATTGATCGGGGCGGACCCACCGAACAGCCAGAGGTTGAGTCGGACGCGCTCGTCGCCGGGCCTGGGCACGTCTGCACCCAGGTACGTGTGGGCGGCGGTCGTCGTGCCGGTCGCATCCACGCTCTGCCAGGTGATGCGGCCCGCCCGCCATTCGAACGTCTGGGTCGAGGTCGTCGTGGCCGACTGCGTGAACCGGGTGAGGTGGCCGATCGTGGCGGCGGGCTGGACAACGTACTGGGCGTTCGTGGGGTCGGCTGCGCTGCCCCAGCGGGCGAACTCGATGTCGATCTCTCGGTGGGCGTACGGGGCCTTGTCGCTCCACGTGAACAGGCCCAGGACCACGTTGGGATCGAGGTTGTCAACGCGGCTCGCCAGCCTGAACGTGTACGTCCCGTAGCCGAGGCTGGTCGGGCCGATGACCTCGGCGCACGACCACTTCCCGGTGCCGTCCTTCGCGATCCTCAGGTGGAGGGCGCCGGCTGCGTCGACCGACACGTTCGCCAGGCTGAACACGTCGGGCCCCGGTCCGACGGCGCTGCGGCTGGTCTTGATCGACCACGTTGCCCCGCTCCACGTCACCCTGTCCGGATAGCCGGGCTTGCCGGCACCCGCGACCGGCGAGGCGAAGAGGGCGAGAACCACCAGGGCGGCCGGGAGGGCGATCGTCGGTCGACGGCGCAGGGACGTGGCATGCGGGTTCATGGCGGTGAAACTCCTCAGGGGACGCGCTGGCGATTGTCGGCTGGCCCGCCGCCGCCGTCGAGGGGCATGGGTCATGAGCTTGGCGTGGGGCCGTCCGCGATCCGGTCGGCGCCCCTGAACCTGCGAGACTGAAGCGCCTTGTGATCCGAGAGCGCCCGATGGGAGCACCAGAGCGACCGTGCGACTCCTGACCTGGACCGCCTACCTCCTGATGGCCTGCGAGGGCTACCTGATCTACGCCGTCGGGTTCATCACGCCGTACCTGCGGCAGGACCTCGGCGTGCCGCCGTGGGCCGCCGCCCTGCCCAACTCCGCGATGGCGATCGGCCTCCTGGCGGGTGGCGCGATCGCCCGCGGGGTCAACGACCGGATCGGCCCACGTTATGCGGTGCGATCGTGGGCGGGCGTGATGGCCCTGGCCGGGGTCCTGATGGCCATCCCCGTCAGCATGGTCCCGATCCTCGTCGGCGCGTTCGCCTTCGGCACCTCGGTCGGCGGCATGCTCGTCCACGTCAACAGCGCGCTCGGCGTCGGGGCTCGCGGCGGCACGATGCTGACCCGCGCCAACGTCTGGTCCGTCGTCGGCGGGCTCGCGGGACCCTTGGTCCTCGCCGCCGCGGCAACCAGCGCCGGGTGGTGGTTCGGGATGCTGGTCCCGGTCCCGTTCCTCATGGCGCTCATGCTCATGCTGCCAGCCTCGCCGGCGCGGGATAGGCCGACCGCCGGCAACGAGGCCGGCGCGGGGCTACCGCGCCTGTACTGGATGACCTGGGTGTTCCTGACCCTGTCGATCGGAGCGGAGTTCTCGTTCGTCGTGTGGGGCTCGCAGGTCGTCGTCGCACGGGCCGGGATCAGCGACGTGGAGGCAACGCGCCTGGCTTCGCTCTACGTGCTGGGCATGATCACGAGCCGGTTGGCGCTGTCGGCGGGTGTCGGTCACGGGTCGCGGTCCGTCGTCGTGCTGCGCGGCTCCGCTGCCCTGGGGTTGGTCGGCGCGGTGGTCACCTGGCTGGCGATGGATCCCGTGGTCGCGGGCCTCGGCCTGCTCCTTGGCGGGGTGGGCATCTCGGCGATCTACCCGCTGGGTGCCAGCCTCGCCCTGGCCCACGCTCCCCGGACACCGGTGCGGGCCAGCGCGCGCCTCACGGCCGCATCGGGCATCGCCATTCTCTGCGCGCCACTCGCACTCGGGTTGGTGGCCAGCGTCATCGGCGTCCTGGGTGCCTGGCTGATCGTGGTGGGCCTGCTCGGGGCGGGCCTGATGGTGGTGCTGCGGATCCCGCCGCGGGTGGCGCTCGATCACTTCGAGATCGCGACGGCCGGCTGACGGCCGGCTGAGCGATGTGCCCGCCGGATCGTGAGGTCGAGGTGGAGAGCGCAGCCTGCGTTCCGGGCCGGCCCTACCCGCCCTGCCGCCCCTGTGCCTGGACCTTCGCCCAGGTGTCCTTCAGCGTCAGCGCCCGGTTGAAGACCAGCGCTCCGGGCGCCGTATCGGGGTCGACGCAGAAGTAGCCCAGCCGCTCGAACTGCACGGTCTCGCCGACGGCCGCGCCGGCCAGAGACGGCTCCACGAACACGCCCGTCACCACGGTCTCGGAGTCCGGGTTCAGGTCACCGAACAGGTCCCGCCCGTCCGACCCTGGGAACGGCTTGCTGAAGAGGTGGCCGTACAGCCGGACCTCGGCCGGCACCGCGTGCGCGGCGGACACCCAGTGCAGCGTGGCCTTCGGCCGCCGCCCGTCCGGCGAGTCCCCGCCCCGCGTGGCCGGGTCGTAGGTGCACCGCAGCTCCATCACGTTGCCCGCCTTGTCCCTGACCACGGACGTGCACGTCACGAAGTAGGCGGAACGCAGCCGGACCTCGCGCCCGGGCGCGAGGCGGAAGAACCTGGGAGCCGGCTCCTCCATGAAGTCGTCGCGCTCGATCCACAGCTCGCGCGAGAACACCACCTTGCGGGTCCCCGCGCCCGGGTCCTCCGGGTTGTTGGCGACGTCCATCTCCTCGACCTGGCCCTCGGGGTAGTTCTCGATGACCACGCGGATGGGGTCCAAGACGGCGAACCGCCGCGGGGCCGTGCGGTTGAGCACGCCTCGGACCGCGAACTCCAGCTGGCCCACCTCGACCACGCTGTCGGCCTTGGCCACCCCGATCATCACGGCGAACTCCCGCAGGCCCTGGGCGGGGAAGCCGCGCCGGCGCAGGCCCGAGATGGTGGGCATCCGGGGGTCGTCCCAGCCGCGCACGAACCCCTCGTTGACGAGCTTCAGGAGCACGCGCTTGGACAGCACGGTGTAGGTGAGGTTGAGCCGGGCGAACTCGTATTGCCGGGGACGCGAGGGTACCGGCAGGTTGTCGATGAACCAGTCGTACAGGGGCCGGTGGTTCTCGAACTCCAGGGTGCAGATCGAGTGCGTGATGCCCTCGATGGCGTCGGACTGGCCGTGCGCGAAGTCGTACGTCGGGTAGATGCACCAGGCGTCGCCGGTCCGCGGGTGATCGGCGTGCACGATCCGGTACAGCACGGGGTCCCGCAGGATGATGTTGGGCGCGGCCATGTCGATCTTCGCCCGGAGGACGCGTGCCCCGTTCCCGAACTCGCCCGCGCGCATTCGCGCGAAGAGGTCCAGGCTCTCCTCGATCGGCCGGTCCCGCCAGGGCGAGTTGCGCCCCGGTTCCGTGAGGGTGCCGCGGTGTTCGCGGATCTCGTCCGCGGAGAGGTCGTCCACGTACGCGTTGCCGGTCCGGACCAGGTGGACGGCCCACGCGTAGAGCTGCTCGAAGTAGTCCGACGCGTGGTAGAGATGCTCACCCCAGTCGAAGCCCAGCCAGCGAACGTCGGCCTCGATGGCGTCGATGTACTCCTGTTCCTCCTTGACCGGGTTGGTGTCGTCAAAGCGGAGGTGGCAGCGACCGCCGAACTCGTTCGCGATGCCGAAGTTGAGGCAGATCGACTTGGCGTGGCCGATGTGGAGGTAGCCGTTGGGCTCCGGCGGGAAGCGCGTGACGATCGCAGTCGCCCGGCCGTCTCGCAGGTCGGCGGCCACGATCTCACGGATGAAGTCGGAGCGTTCCGGGGTGGGGGAGAAGGTCTCGCTGTTCACCGTCGCGGCGCTCCTGACTCATGCCTGGCAGGAGCGGCGGCTCGCGGCGGCGCACCACACTCCCGGGGGAGTTGGCTGGCGCGCTAGGATTCGAACCTAGAACCCCCTGATCCAGAGTCA
>DATCGK010000031.1:0-5224 GCA_036508975.1 Candidatus Limnocylindrales bacterium | reverse complement strand
CGCCAGCCACGATGGCACCAGCCACTGCGCCCGCGGCCACGGCTGGCGCGGCCGCCGCGACCCTGTCGGCGAGCGCCGCAGCGCTGCCCTTGCCCCCGAACGCCGGCGTGAAGCTGCAGGGTGCGGGCGCAACCTTCCCGGCACCGCTCTACCAGCAGTGGTTCGACACGTACGCCGGCCTGTATCCGAACATCCAGTTCGACTACACCGCCAACGGCTCCGGCGCGGGCATCAAGGCGATCACCGAGGGCACCGTCGATTACGGCGCCTCCGACGCGGCCATGAAGGACGCCGAGGTCGCCGCCCTGCCGGCAGGCGTGAAGGTCCTCCACGTGCCCACCGCCCTCGGCGCGGTCGTGATCATCTACAACCTGCCCGGCGTGACCGACCTGAAGGTCGATGCCGCGACGGTCGCGGGGATGTTCCTCGGCACCATCACGACCTGGAACGACCCGGCGATCGCTGCGCTCAACCCGGGCGTGACGCTGCCAGCGACCCCGGTCACGATCGTTCATCGTTCGGACGGGTCGGGCACCACCAACGCGTTCACGACCTACCTCGACACCGTCAGCCCCGACTGGCACGGCAAGGTCGGTGCGGGCAAGGAAGTCTCCTGGCCGACGGGCATCGGCTCGCAGGGCAATGACGGCGTCGCCGGCAGCGTCAAGCAGACGGAAGGTGCCGTCGGCTATGTCGAGCTCAGCTACGCCACGAGCGCCGGCCTGACCTCGGCGCAGCTCAAGAACGCGGACGGCCAGTTCGTCGCCGGCTCGACCGAGGGCGTCACCGCCGCCGCGGAGGCCGCGCTCAGCTCCTTCCCGGCGGACTTCCGCCAGGCGCCGATCATCAACGGCGCCGGCGCGACCACCTACCCGATCGCCTCCTACACCTACCTCCTCATCCCGGTGGACTGGAAGGATGCCGACAAGGCGAACGCGATGGTCGCGTTCACCGCGTGGGCCCTGACCGCCGGCCAGGCCCAGGAGACCGCCCTGGGCTATGCGCCGCTGCCGGACGCGGTCGCGACCAATGCCCTCGACGAGCTCCACCAGGTGACTGCCAACGGGACGCGCGTCTGGCCGTAGGCAACCGTTCGTTCCCTCCTCCCCGACCGGTCCCCGCGGTTCGCGCGGGGCCGGTCGGTTCCCCGTGCCGGTACCCTTGGGCCGGCAGATCACCGATTCGATCGAGGATCACTCGATGACGAAGCTGGCTTCAGCCGGCTCCAGGTTCGGCGCCGATTGGCGCAGCAGGTTCAACGACCGCTTCTTCCGCGGCACGACCCGGGTGAGCGCCTGGGTCGTGATCGCGATCATGGTCGGTCTGGGCGTGATGCTCGTCCTGGGCAGCCTGCAGGCCTTCCGCGAGTTCGGCGTGATTCCGTTCGTGACGGGCACCACCTGGGACCCGGTCCGGGACATCTACGGGGCGCTCCCGTTCATCATCGGTACCCTGCTGTCCGCCGGGATCGCCCTGATCCTCGCGACGCCGGTCGCGATCCTGACGGCGATCTACCTGTCCGAGCTGGCTCCACGGCGAATCGCGATCCCGCTCACGTTCCTGATCGAGCTCATCGCGGCCATCCCGTCGGTCGTCATCGGCCTGTGGGGGATCTACATCCTGACGCCGTTCCTGAAGGGGACGGTTGAAGCCTGGATCGTGGGCCTGTTCGGCGACATCCCGATCTTCGCCGGGCCACCTCTCGGGATCGGCCTGTTTGCGGCCGGCGTGATCCTGGCGATCATGATCGTGCCCACGATCGTGTCGGTTTCACGCGAAGTCATCACCTCCGTCCCGGCAGCCCAGCGCGAGGCGATGTACGCGCTGGGCGCGACGCGCTGGGAGGTCGTGACCAAGGCCGTCCTGCCGTCGGCCAGGTCGGGGATCGTGGGGGCCGTCATCCTCGGTCTCGGCCGCGCGCTCGGCGAGACGATGGCGGTGACGATGGTCATCGGCAACGCGCAGCAGATCCCGAGCTCGCTGTTCGACCAGGCGCAGACGATCGCTTCCAAGATCGCGACGACGTTCAACGAAGCCGCCCTCGGCCTCCAGACGTCGAGCCTCATCGCCCTCGGCCTCATCCTGCTGGTGATGACGGTCTTCCTGAACGTCATCGCCCGGCTCCTCGTCTGGCGGACGGCCGGATCCTTGGGGAACGAATGACATGACGGCCCAGACACCTGCGATCCGCGTCCGCCGCACCCTCACGCGCACCCCAGCGGATCGGCGACGGAGCCTGGTCGACCGATTCTTCCGGACGTTCGCGCTGGCCGCGGCGATCGCGTGCGTCGTCCCTCTGGCCGCGATCGTGATCTTCGTGACGCTCAAGGGGATCGGCGCGATCGGCGTCGACCTCCTCACCAAGGCGCCAAAGGCCCTCGGGACGGGAGGTGGGGCGGCCGCCGCCATCCTCGGCTCGATCCAGCTCGTCGGGCTGGCCACCGTGATGGCAATCCCGATCGGGATCCTGGCCGGCGTCTACGTCAACGAGTTCGGCGGGCGCCGGTCCGCCCGCGTGATCCGGTTCTCCGCCGACGTGCTAACCGGTGTGCCGTCGATCATCGTCGGCATCTTCGTGTTCACGATCCTGGTACTGCCGTTCCACCAGTACAACGCGTTCGCGGGTGCCGTCTCCCTCGCGCTGATCATGATCCCGGTGATCATGCGCACGACCGAGGAGATCCTCAAGATCGTGCCGGGCACCCTGCGCGAGGCGTCGCTCGCCCTCGGCGTGCCGGTGTGGCGAACCGTGATCTCGGTGGTCGTCCCGACGGGGCTTGCGGGCATCCTCACGGGCGTGATGCTCGCCGTGGCGAGGGCGATGGGCGAGACCGCCCCCCTCCTGTTCACCACGCTGGGCAGCCGCCTGATCAACGTCGGTGACTGGAGCCGGCCGATGGACGCCATGCCGCTGTTCATCTACACCAACGCGCGCCAGCCGTTCCAGGCGCTCAACGACCAGGCCTGGGGAGTGGCATTCCTGCTGCTGCTGTTCGTCCTGACCATCAACGTGCTGGTGCGCTTCCGCACCTGGGGCCGCCGGGCCGGTTGAGGAGCTTGCATGACCGTCAACACTGACCAGCCGGCCCCGGGCACAGAGGCCGGTGCGCCGGCGTCCGGCGAGCCCTCGACCGCGCTGCGCCGGGTCGAGCCGCGCGCGGCCCGGGAGGAGGCCGTCGGCGCCCTCGACGCGACCGGGCGGATCGAGATCCGCAACCTGTCCGCCTACTACGGCGCCTTCCGTGCCGTGCGCGATGTCTCGATGCAGATCCCGCCCCACGCGGTGACGGCGATCATCGGCCCGTCCGGCTGCGGCAAGAGCACCTTCCTGCGGGCACTCAACCGGATGCACGAGCTCGTCCAGGACGCACGCATCGAAGGCGAGCTGCTGCTCGACGGCATCAATCTCTACGACCCGGCCGTCGACCCGGTGCAGCTGCGCCGCGTGGTGGGCATGGTCTTCCAGCGACCACACCCGTTTCCAACGATGTCGATCTACGACAACGTGGTGGCCGGTCTCCGGCTCGTGGGGCGTCAGCCGAGGGCACATCTCGACGAGACCGTGGAGCGTTGCCTGACGTCGGCAGCGCTGTGGGACGAGGTCAAGGACAAGCTCCGCCAGTCGGGCACGTCGCTCTCGGGCGGGCAGCAGCAGCGGCTGTGCATCGCGCGGGCCCTCGCCGTCGATCCCGAGGTCCTGCTCATGGACGAACCGGCATCGGCACTCGATCCCGTCGCCACGCTGCGGATCGAGGAGCTCATCCACGAGCTGCGCCAGAACTACACGATCATCATCGTCACCCACAACATGCAGCAGGCGGCGCGGGTGAGCGATCGGACCGCGTTCTTCTCCATGGACGAGGACAGGGCTGGATATCTCGTCGAGTCCGACGCCACCACGACGATCTTCACCAACCCCAGGCACCAGCTGACGGAGGATTACGTCTCCGGCCGCTTCGGTTGAGCGCGGAGGGCACCATGAACGACAACGAGACGCCCACCACCGGCCCCGGCGCCGGCACGACGCGTGCCGAGGACGCCAAGTTCGCCGCGGCATCGATCCCGTCGCCGAGCCAGCCGAACCAGCCGAGCCTGTCGCTGAGCCACCCGACCCTGTCACTGAGCCACCCGACGCGGTCGCTCTATGACCACGAGGTGGCCGCGGTCAAGGACGACGTCCTCCGGATGGGGTCCATGGTCGAGGCCCAGATCCGGGCCGCGATCTCGGCGCTCGTCACCCACAACGCAGAAGCCGCGCTGCAGGTGATCCTCGCCGACCGCCAGATCAACGACGTCCAGCGCCAGGCGACGACGAAGATCGTCACCGTCATCGCCACCCAGAACCCCGTCGCCCGGGACCTGCGCTTCCTGCTCACCCTCGACCACGTCTCCTACGAGCTGGAGCGGATGGGCGACCATGCGGGATCGGTGGCCAAGCAGGCCCGCAAGCTCGCACCGCACGCGCCGCTGAAGGACTACGTCCGCCTGCCGCTGCTGGGCGAGCGCGTCGCGGCCCAGGTCCAGGGGATCATCCGCGCCCTCGTGGACGTGGACCAGGAGGGCGCCCGCCGGGTGGCGGCCCTCGACGACGACGTCGACATCCTCTACCACCAGATCTTCGACGAGGTGCTCGTCCTGATGCGGGACGATCCGGCCAACGTGGACCCCGGCACCCGGATCCTGTTCGCCGCGCACTACCTCGAGCGGATCGGCGACCGAGTGACGAACATCGCCGAGGACATCGTGTTCCTTGCCTCGGGCGAGGTGGAGGACCTGAACCCGTGACGGGAGAGGGGGCCACGGGCGGTCCCGGGACGGGCGGTCCCTCGGCGAACGCCCGGCCCCTGCGGATCCTCGTCGTCTGCACCGGCAACAGCGCCCGGTCGATCCTGGGCGAAGCGCTGTTCCGCCACCTGGCCGGGGACCGCGTGGACGTCCGGTCGGCCGGCACGGAGCCGAAAGGGGTCAACCCGCTGACCCTGCGCGTGCTCGAAGAGGCCGGGGTCTCCACGGCGGGACTCCGCTCCGAGGCGGTGACCGCCTACCTCGACCAGCCGTGGGACTGGGTGGTCACGGTCTGCGACGACGCCCGTGACACCTGCCCGTACGTGCCGGGTGCCCGAGCCCGCGTGCACTGGAGCCTTGCGGACCCCGCTTCGGTGACCGGTACGGAGGCTGTGTGCCTCGACGCGTTCCGCGCGATCATGGGGGAGCTCGACACGCG
>DATCGK010000030.1:0-3574 GCA_036508975.1 Candidatus Limnocylindrales bacterium | reverse complement strand
TGTCGTGTCGGCGCCGTCGAGGGCGTACCGCTTGGGCATGTACCCGGCGATCGTCACGCCGTCCGCGCCCCAGACACCCACGAAGTCGGGCACCAGCGCCTCGTTCATGTTGCCGCCCTGGGGTGGGACGGCTTCGTCTGGGATCCGCCCCTTCGTCGGTTGTCGCCAGTCCACGGCATCGACCGCGAGGACGCCCGCAACGGGGGACGGGGCTCCGACCCTGAGGACCGTTGGCGCGCCCGAGGTGCGCACGAAGCCGGGTGCCGCGGCCGCCCCGTCGAGGGTGAAGCTGAACGTGGGGTCCGCGAGGGGGCCGGACACCAGCGTCCAATCCTGCTCGCAGCCGATCTGCGCCCGCTCCGACCGCGAGACGCACGGGCCGGTGTCGAGGACGAGCGTCCCGCCGGCCAGGAAGCCGCCCGTGCCGGCGTGCGCGGCGATGGCCTCGCCACGCAGTACGGGCTCGCCGTCGATCGAGAGCGGCAGCCCGTCGTCGCCCATCGGGATCGCCGCGGGTCCCTGGAGGACCGGCCCCAGAACGTGTGGCGCGAGGACCGTGGCAACAAGGACGGCGATGGCCGCCAGCGCGACGCCGACGGGCAGGCGCCTCCGGGCCGCGCGCTCTGGCCGCGCGTGGTGCGGGTAGTCGAGCTCGGCCTGGCGGAGCTCGGCCGCCAGGTAGTCGCGGAGGCGTGCCTCCACGGTCGGATCGGACGGCAGCTCAGTCATCGCGGAGATCCTCCCGGAGCCGGCCGAGGCCGGTCTTGAGCTGGCTCTTGACCGTGTTCTCACTGACGCCCATCACGCGGGCGGTTTCCGGGACCGAGAGCCCGGCGAGGTAGTAGAGGGCGATGGCAGCCCGGGTGCGGCGGGGCAGTCGCGACAGCGCCGCGTGCATGTCGGCCCGTCCGGCGACGTCGATGCCCCCAACGGCGATCTCGCCGACGTGCCCGTCGAGGCTGACCAGCCGGCGCAGCCGGCGCACGACCCGGAACGCCTCCCGGGTCTGGATCGTGAGCAGCCAGGCGCGGAGCGCCCGCGGCTCCCGCAGCCCGTCGAGCCGGCGGATGGCGATCTCGAAGGTGGTCTGCACCAGGTCCTGTGCCTCGTCGTTGTCGAGGGTGATGACCCGCGCGGCAGCGAGCAGCATCGGCCCGTGCTCCTCCAGCTCGGCGACAAGGGCGTCGCGAGCACGGGAGTCGGCCGGTGCCAGCTCGGTCACCTGCGCAGTGTCCATCCCCCTCCGTGGTGTTGCTCAATCACAGGAGGCGGCAGGAGACCAAACCGGGTGATCCGACCCGGGAAATCAGCGGTTGTCCGGATCGGAGCGCGGCCTGCGTTATTGAAGATGTCGGACACTGTTGCCGACCAGACGCCGAGGGGGCTTGAGTGGACATCACCGTCGAGGCGGACGAGCCGGGGCGCGAACTGCCGGCCGACCTCGTGGACATCCGCGACCCAGCCGGGTTCGAGCACGCGTACGAGCGCTATCGGCTCCAGGTTTACCGCTACCTGCGCGCCCGTGTCGTGCACGACGAGGACGCCCTCGACCTGACGGCGACCACCTTCGAGCGCGCCTTCGCCAAGCGTGCGTCGTTCCATCCACGAGACGGCGGCCTGGGGGCGTGGCTGTTCCGCATCGCACGCAACGCGGCGATCGACGCGCAGCGCCGGACCCGCGGTGACGTGCACAGCGCTCCACCGGCGCTCATGGACCACCTGGCGCTCGCCGGCAACCGCGACGAAGAGGCCCGTCGGGAGGTTGTCGACGCCGTCGCGGCACTGCCTCCCGACCAGCGCGACATGGTGTGGCTGCGCTACGCGGGTGGCCTGACCGCCCGGGAGATCGGGGCGGTGGTGGGCAAGTCCGAGGCCGCCGTGCAGAAGCAGATCCAGCGCGCGCTCGGCGCGCTCCGGGAGGAACTCGATGAACTCGACTGACCGCACCGAAGCCAGGCTGGAGCATGCATTCGCCACCGCGCCAGCCGGTGGCACCTTCGCCGCCGTCGATCACCGGGTGGCGGCCGCCATGGCGCATCCGATCCCGGCGAGAACGCCGTTCCTCGGACGTCGCACCCGCCTTCCGCTTGCGCTCGCTGCCGCCTTTGTCGTCCTGGCCGGCGCGACCGTCGCGGCCGTGCAGCTGCTCGACCGGGTGGCGAGCTCCGGGGACACGGGGACCGCCCTCGCATGGGAGCGGAGCATCCCCATCGACCAGCGCCAGGTGCACGGTGACATCGCGGTGACGCTCGCCCGGGGCTACGTGGACACGAGTCGTGTGGTCCTGGGGCTGTCGATCGAGCGAGTGTCAGGCTCGGGGCCAGCGGGCCTGGACGGGCTTGAATTGCGGGATCCGGCCGGCGTGCTGCTCCCGGCCGGCGGCGGACCCGGCTTCGGCGGTGCGGCTGGCGGCCAAACGGCAGAGGTCTACTCGTTCGCGCCGCCGACGGTGACCGCGGGCGAATACACGCTGCAGGCGGGCGTCCTGGAGTCCGCTCCCGGTGCTCCCGGACCCTGGCTCTTCCGCTTCACGCTGCCCGAGCCCGCGGGTGTCGTCGTGGCCGGCGGCAGCACCGCCAAGGTCGCGGCGGGGAGCATCGACCTCGGCGAGGTGCGGATCGCCCCGACCATGATCACGGCGGGCATCGTCCTGCATCCGACGGACCAGGAGTCCTTCGGCTGGGCGCCCGTCGGGTCGATCAGGCACGGGAAGGATGACTTCAGCATTGCCTGGAGCAGCAGCACGAGTGACACCGAGCTTCGCATGGGCACCGCCGAGGGCTCCGACGCCGCGAGCGGCACCTGGACGATCATCGTCACCGAGCTCGTGGGTGAGCGCCCCGACCAATCGCAGATCAGGCTCCAGGGTCCGTGGGTGTTCACCGTCGAGGTTCCGTGACACCGACGGAGGTGTGGGTGGGAAGCCAGGACCGTATCGAGGCCCGGCGATGGGACGGCAGGATGGGAGTACGCGGACCGAGGTCGTCGAGTACCGCCAGTGGTGGGCTGTCGCGCTCCTGACGCTCCCGTTATCGGCGCGCTGACCCGGGACCGGTGTTCGGCTTCGTCGCGGCGGCGATCCTGCTACTGCCCCGCTTCGTCGTCTTCGACGCCGACCGCAGTTGGTCGTCAGACGAGGTGGGCGAGTGGTGGCGGGAGGACGCTGCGCTCAGTGGCGCTGACGCCCCCGTCCATCCGTGAATGCATTCGGCCGCACGAACTGACCCACGACCGTTTCTCGCGGTGTGCCTATCCGGTTGCCTCAGGTGGCCACGAGATGTGACGGTCGAAGCCCTTGCCCACCGGCCGAGGTCGCACGACACTGAGCGCATGGCTTCCTGCATCTTCTGCGACATCATCGGCGGCACGGCCGGCGCGACGGTCGTGTATGAAGACGAGTCCGTGCTCGGCTTCCTTCCGCTCCCCGAGGGTCGGCTCGCCGACGGCCATGTGCTCGTCGTCCCGAAGCGGCATGTAAGCGACCTGTTCGACGCGACCGAGGCGGACCTCCACGCCCTCATTCTCGGGGTGCGGCGCGTCTCGGACGCGCTCCGCTCCGCACTCGGCGCGTCCG
>DATCGK010000029.1:0-2272 GCA_036508975.1 Candidatus Limnocylindrales bacterium | reverse complement strand
ACCTCGTCCCCGCCGTTCTTCACGGGCGACTCCAGCGCAATGGGGAACATCTTCTCGAACCGGACGACTTGGGAGATCGCGGACCGGAATTCGTTGAAGGCGATCTGCACCTCGTCGAACTCTCCGGCGAGGAATCCCTCGACCAGGTCGTTCGCGACCGCCTCCGCGTGGTTGCGCGAGAGGCTCCCCAAGACCCCGAGGTACTCCTTGCGGATCGGGATCTCGCGGCGCCGGAAGAAGTCGCGCCCCTTACGGCCGACAACGAACAGGGTGATCTCCTCGTACTCGCCGCGGTGTTCGTTGAGGAACCGGTACACGGCGCGGGTGAGCCCCGCGTTGAAACTGCCGGCCAGCCCCCGATCGGAAGTAACCACGAGCAGGGCGAGCTTCTTTGCCTCCCGGGACGCCAGCAGCGGGTGGGCGTCCTCGCCCGCCCGAGCGGCCACCGCCAGGACCACCTCGCGCATCCTCCGGGCGTAGGGCCGCGCGGCGTTGATGCCGTCCTGGGCGCGCCGCAGCTTCGCGGCGGAGACCATCTTCATCGCCCGGGTGATCTGCTGGGTGCTTTTTACGCTGCTGACCCGCTTCCGGATCGCACGGAGGTTCGCCATGGGCTATGCTTCCTTGAACGTCCCTTTGAACTCGTCCAGCGCCGCGGAAAGCTTCGCCTTGATCTCGTCGTTGATCTGTTTCTTCTCCCGGATCTCGGTGAGGAGCTCCCCGTGCCTGTCCTTCATGAAGGAGAAAAGCTCCGGCTCGAACCTCGCGAGGGAGCCGACCTCGCACCCGTCGACGAACCCGTTCGTCGCGGCGAAGATCGTCACGACCTGCTGCTCGACCGTCTGCGGCTGGTACTGGGCCTGCTTGAGCATCTCGACCAGGCGCGCGCCGCGGGCAAGCTGCAGCTGCGTGGTCTTGTCGAGGTCGGAGCCGAACTGGGCGAAGGCCGCCATCTCGCGGTATTGCGCCAGCTCGAGGCGCAGGCGTCCGGCGACCTGCTTCATCGCCTTGATCTGCGCGTTGCCTCCGACGCGGGAGACCGACAAGCCGACGTTCACCGCGGGGCGGACGCCGGAGTAGAACAGGTCTGCCTCGAGGTAGATCTGGCCGTCGGTGATGGAGATGACGTTCGTCGGGATGTAGGCGGAGACGTCGCCGGCCTGCGTCTCGATGATCGGCAGCGCCGTCAGCGAGCCGCCGCCCTCGGCGTCGGAGAGCTTCGCCGCGCGCTCCAGGAGCCGGGAGTGGAGGTAGAAGACGTCCCCGGGGTACGCCTCGCGTCCCGGCGGGCGGCGCAGCAGCAGGGAGAGCTGGCGGTACGACACCGCGTGCTTGGAGAGGTCGTCGTAGACGCAAAGGGCGTGGCGGCTGGAGTCGCGGAAGAACTCGCCGATCGTGCATCCGGTGTAGGGAGCCAGGAACTGCAGCGGCGCGGACTCCGAGGCGGTGGCCGCGACGACGATCGTGTACTCCATCGCGCCGCACTCCCGCAGCTTCTCGACCACCTGCGCCACCGTCGACCGCTTCTGGCCGATGGCGACGTAGATGCAGATGACCCCGGCGCCCTTCTGGTTGATGATCGTGTCGATGGCCACCGCGGTCTTCCCGGTCTGGCGGTCGCCGATGATCAGCTCGCGCTGCCCGCGGCCGATGGGGATCATCGCGTCGATGGCCTTGATGCCGGTCTGGAGCGGCTCCTTCACGGGCTGCCGCTTGACGATCCCGGGAGCCTTGATCTCGACGCGCCGGAAATCCTTCGTGTCGATCGGGCCCCGGCCGTCCACCGGCTGGCCGAGGGCGTTGACGACGCGGCCGATCATCGCGTTGCCGCACGGCACCTCGACGATTCGTCCGGTCCGGCGGACCGTGTCCCCTTCCTTGATCAGGCGGTCGTCGCCGAGGAGAACCACGCCGACGTTGTCCTCCTCGAGGTTGAGCACCATCCCGCGGACGTCGCCGGGGAAATCGAGGAGCTCGCCCGCCATCGCCTTTTCGAGACCGTGGACGCGCGCGATCCCGTCGCCGACGGAGAGGACGACGCCGGTTTCGGCGACGTCGATCCGCTTCTCGAACCCCTTGATCTGGCTTTTCAGGATCTCGGTAATCTCTTCCGCGCGGATGCTCATGGCGACTGCCTCACCCCTTTTGTAAATTTTCCCGGATCTGCTGAATCTGCGTGCGCACGCTACCGTCGTACACGGTCGAACCCACCCGGACGACGAGCCCCCCGAGCACCGCGGGATCCACGGTCTCTTCCAGGACAACCTTCTTC
>DATCGK010000028.1:0-3189 GCA_036508975.1 Candidatus Limnocylindrales bacterium | reverse complement strand
GATCCCCTCGCGACGCAGCTGGCGAACCAGCGGCTGCGCACGGCGCTCACCATCGACGGCGAATGGCTGCCCACCGTCCTGCGGGATGCGGTCGCGCGCCTGGCGGAGATCCGTCGCCACCAGCCGGACGCCGGCGGTCTCGTCATCGCCATCGACCAGGACCACGCCAAGGGGATCGCGATCCTGCTGCACCGGGAGATCGGCGCCCCAGCCGTGGTCGTGACCTCGGACGACCCGGAGGCCTCGGCGAAGATCTCGGCGTTCGCCGCCGGCAGGGACCCGTGGCTGGTGGCGGTGCGGATGGTCAGCGAGGGCGTGGACATCCCGCGGTTGCGGGTGGGCGTCTACGCCACGACCACCACCACCGACCTGTTCTTCCGCCAGGCCGTCGGCCGGTTCGTGCGCTGGGAGCCCGGGATCCGGGACCAGCGCGCCTGGCTGTTCATCCCCGACGACCCCCGCCTGCGGATCCGGGCGGCGGAGATCGCCGAGCAGCGCCGCCACTCCCTACGACGGACGCCCCGCGAGGACGACGACGGCACGTTTACGCGGGGCGCCGACACGGAGCCGACGACCGGCGAGCAGATGAGCCTGTTCGCCGCGCTGTCCGCGGTTGCGGTGGCCGGTGCGCCGGTCAACCCGTGGCACGTGCCGCTGCCCGAGGACTGGTCCGACGGCGTCGATCCGTCGATCGAGCTGGAGCTGGGACCGCCCCCGCCGATCGCCTCGTCCCCGGATGACGGCTCGGGGCTGACGCGGCGCCAGGCGAAGGACCGCATCCGGGTGGCGAACGCCGAGGCGGCCAAGGACATCGCGAGGGTCTCCGCGATGACCTTCGCCCAGGTCAACCTGGAGCTCAACCGGCAGGCGGGCATCCGGCGCGTCACGGAGGCGACGGAGTCGGAACTCCAGGCACGGCTGCACGCGGCCCGCCGCTGGCAGTGGCGGCTCGGAAGGTAGCGCCGGCCGGCGACCGCGCATTGCGCTCGCCGACGTCGCGGCTCGCTGCGCCCGAGACGCCACGAGGCCCCTCCGCGGTGCGGAGGGGCCTCGTGTGAGCCTTGTCTGGTGCGGGCCGGTGTGGCTGGCCCAACGGGGTCAGGCGGCCTCGACCGCCTTTTTGCCTCGCAGCGCCTTGGTGAGCAGCCCATAGATCAGGAAGGACACGACCAGGCCGACGACCCAGCTGTAGTCGGCGAAGGGGAAGGGATGCTTCAGGAACGAGAGGATGCCATCGGGCGGGAACGGACCGCTGGGGGTGCCGTCCGCGTTCACGACGGAGTACGAGCCGCCGATCGAGATCACGATGCCGACCAGGAGCGCCACGACGGCAATCCAGTTCCAGCCTCGCGTGTACTTGTAGACGCCGGACGCCCGGTAGAGGTCCGGCAGGTTGAGGTGGGTCCGGCGGATCCACCAGTAGTCGGCGATCAGGACGCCGGCGATGGCGCCCGTGGCGCCGCCGTAGGTGCCGAGCCAGGTGAAGATGTAGGCATGGGGATCGCTGTACAGGTTCCACGGCTGGATGAGGATGCCGAGCACGCCGGTGATCAGGCCGCCGGTCCGGAAGCTGATCCGCTTCGGCCACGCGTTCGAGAAGTCATACGACGGGCTGACGATGTTGGCCGCCACGTTGGCCGACAGCGTCGCGACCGCGAGCGTGAACAGGGCGAAGACGACGACGATCGGGTTGTCGAACTTGCCGGTGAGCGCCACGGGATCCCAGATCGCGGTCCCATAGACGACCTGGCTGGCCGACGTCGTGAGGACGGCGATCAGCGGGAAGAACGTCATCGTCGTGGGCAGGCCCAGCGTCTGCCCCAGTGCCTGCTCGCGCTGGCTATGGCCGAACCGGGTGAAGTCCGGCATGTTGAGGGACAGGGTGGACCAGAACGCGATCATGGCCATCAGCGACGGCCAGAACACCGGCCAGAACTTGTCGCCCCAGCCCAGCGTGCCGGCATCGTTGATGATCGGGCCGAAGCCGCCGGCCTGGCTCGCCATCCAGGCGAGCAGGAAGATCGCGACGACGAGGACGAACGGCGCCGCCCAGTTCTCGAAGTGGCGGATGAAGTTCATGCCTCGCAGCACGATCGCGATGTTGATCAGCCAGAAGATCGCGAACGACAGCCACATCGTGATCGGCTGTGCGGCGAAGTTGCCGAAGCCGAGCGAGAGTGTCGTCGACTTGGTCCAGCTGTCGCCCAGGATCGAGCCCATCAGCACGAAGATCGCGCCGCCGCCGATCCAGGTCTGGATGCCGAACCAGCCGCAGGCGACGCCGGCGCGGATCAGGGCCGGCAGGTTGGCTCCGAACACGCCGAACGAGGCGCGCGCGAAGACCGGGAACGGGATGCCGTACTTCGTTCCGGCGTGGCTGTTGGCCAGCATCGGGATCAGCACGATGATGTTCGCGAGCATGATCGTGATGATCGCCTGGTACCACGCCATGCCCAGGGCGACCAGGCCCGCAGCCAGCGTCCAGGTCGCCACGTTGTGCGCCATGCCGACCCACAGGGCGAGGTAGTTGTAGGTCGTCCAGATCCGCTTCGTGATCGGGACCGGCGCCAGGTCCTCGTTGTGCAGCCTCGAGGTCCCGAGCGCTGCATCTACCTCGGGCGTAAGCTCCACCCGCCCATCGGGCATGGTGTGCTGTTCCATTGCAACCGCTGCCATGAGCTCCCTCCGTATGGATCCTTCCGGTGCCTGGCACCGGTGGCCGAACGATGTCCCGGGATCTGGCGCGAGGGCAATCAGTCGATCCCGGTCGAGCGGATCACCCTTGGGTGGCGCGACGCTCGCGCCGGGCAGGAATGGGCTGGGTCGCCGGGACGGGACCATGGTAGCGTCGGCGGGCGCCCGCGTTCAGGGGTTTCTGAACAGCGTCCACTCCCCACGGTCCACCAGTGGCTGCCGCCCGTCGCGCGCCCGCGGTCCGCCAAGCCCGGCCCATTCGTGGCTTACGGCTCATGCCGGGGGCATGGGCACGGCGCCAGCCTTGGCCATCGGGTGACGCTCGGTCCGCCCGGGCCGGCCATCCCTTCGCGCGGAGGCGGTTCCCATGCCCCGTAACGTCCGAGGTGCGCTCCTGCAGGCCAGCTGGACCGGCGACAAGGAGTCGATGATCCAGAAGCACGAGGGCTACGCGCACGAGGCGGCGAAGCAGGGCGCCCAGGTGATGCTCTTCCA
>DATCGK010000027.1:0-6029 GCA_036508975.1 Candidatus Limnocylindrales bacterium | reverse complement strand
CATCGGCGCCACGACCTCGAGGCCGGGGTCGAGCGCGTGGACGGCGATGTCGAAGCGGACCTGGTCGTTGCCCTTGCCGGTGCAGCCGTGGGCAACCGCGTCGGCGCCCTCCTTCTGGGCGACCTCCACCAGCAGCTGGGCGAGCAGGGGCCGGGCGAGGGCCGTGGCCAGCGGGTAGGCGCCCTGGTAGATGGCATTCGCCTGGAGCGCGCGCCAGACGTACTGCGAGATGAACGTCTCGCGGGCATCGACGACATACGCCTTCGAGGCACCGGCCTTCATCGCGCGATGCTCGACGCCCTCGCGGATGGAGCCGCCGCCGAGGTCGACGGTGAGCGTCACCACCTCGGCGCCGTACTGCTCCCTGAGCCAGGCGACGGCAACGGACGTATCGAGTCCGCCGGAGTAGGCGAGCACGACCTTCTTCATCGGGACAGGGCCTCCATGTACTGCGTCGGCTCTGCCGGCGCCTGGATCGCGAGGAACCGGTCGAGCCAGCGTTCGAGCGCGGGCGCGTCCGGGAACAGGACGATGAGGGTGTTGTCGCCGGCGACCGTGCCCACCTGGTCGGTGAGCGTCGACTCGTCGATCGCCTGCGCGATCACGCTCGCGGTGCCCGGCTGGCCCGTGAGCACGAGGATCAGCCCGCTCCGCCCGACCGTGACGGGGATGTCCGCGAGGATGCGCCGGAGCCGCTCGTCGGAAGGCGGGCGCGTCGCGGGACCCAGGGTCTCCGGGAGGACGTAGACCGAGTGGTCGCCACGCATGACCTTGGCCAGGCCGAGCTCCGCGATATCGCGGCTCACGGTCGCCTGGGTCACGTCGAAGCCCAGCTCGGACAGCTCCGCGACGAGCTCGCCCTGGCTGGCGATCGGCCGGGTGGCCACCAGTTGCCGGATCGCGGCGTGACGGTCACGTTTGATCACCATCACGTCAGCCCGCCCCGGCGTGGCCGCGGGTCGAGACGCGCGTGCCGAAGGTGGGATCTTCCAGCGAACGGACGAGGGCGTCGGGCGCGGAGCCGTCCGAGATGATCGCCTCGGCGTCGTCCCAGGCGAGGGCCTTGAGGGCCGCTTTCACCTTGGGCACCATGCCGCCGCGGATTGTGCCGTCGGCGATCAGGGCTTCGGCCTCGGCCGCGCTGATCGAGTCGAGCTTCCGGCCGCTCGCGTCGCGGACGCCGTCCACGTCGGTCATCAGGACCAGCTGCCGAGCGCCGAGCCCAGCCGCCAGGCCGGCCGCCGCATCGTCGGCGTTGACGTTGCAGACGAGGCCCTCCTCGTCGCGGGCGAGGGGTGCCACCACGGCGACCTGGCCGCCCACGAGCAGCGAGTCGATCAGGTCCCGCCGGACGCCGACGACGGTGGCCACGAGACCGACGTCCGGGATCCGCTGGCCGATGAGCAGCCCGCCGTCCACGCCCGACAGCCCGACGGCGTCGCAGCCGGCATCCCGCAGCGCGGCGACCAGCTCGCTGTTGACGACGCCCCGGAGGACCGCGGCTGCCACCTCGAGCGCCGCGGGATCGGTGATGCGCAGGCCGCCCTCGAAGCGGCTCGGGATTCCGAGGCGATCGAGCCACTCGGTCATGCGCTTGCCGCCGCCGTGCACCAGCACGATCGGCCGCTTCCGCGCGACCGCGGCGACCTCGGCCAGTACCTGCCGCTGCTCGGCCAGCGTCGTGCCACCGAGCTTGACGACGACGATCTCGCTCACGTCGTGTACTCCGAGTTCTCGATCACGTAGGCCTCGGTGAGAGGGCAGCCGAAGGCTTCGCCGGTTCCGTCGCCCAGGCCGACGTCCACGCGGATGAGCACCTCCTCGGCGGTCATCGATTCGCGGGCGGCGGTCTTGTCCACGCCGGTGGGACCACCGAGCGGTCCGTCGTAGGCGAGGTGGCCGGCGATCGCGATCCGCATCCGGGCCGGGTCCACGGCCGCGGGCTGGCCGGCCCTCGCTGTCGCCTCGCCGGGGGACAGGCCGGCCGCCTCGAGGACGGCGCGTTCCGCCACCAGCGCGTTGCCCGCGGCGCCCGCGATCCGGCCCCAGTTCGCGTCCCTGCCGTGGACTGCCGCCTTGACCAGCGAGGACGAGATCACCGCCCGCGCGATGGCCCTCGCGTCGGCGTCGTCGGCGGCACCCGAGACCTGGCAGGTGATGAGCGCCGTGGCGCCCTCGCCGTCCCGTGCCTGCTGGCGGGCGATGTCCCGTGCGACTGCCTCGATCGCGGCCGCCAGGACCGCGCGCACTTCGGCGCTGGTGCCCGCATCGGCCGCGCCCGCCGCGCCGGATGCGAGCAGGAACACGGTGTCGTTGGTGCTGGTGTCGCCGTCCACGGAGAGCTGGTCCCACGTCCGGGCGGCGGCGGAGCGGAGCAGCGTCCGGAGCGTTGCCGGGTCCGCCGTGGCGTCCGTGAGCACCACCGAGAGCATCGTGGCCATGCGCGGATGGATCATCCCGACGCCCTTGCAGATGCCGCTCACCGTGACCGCCACGGGAGCTCCGCCGCCTGCCGCCGGGAGGGCGACCCGGACGGAGGCCATCTTCGTGGTGGAGTCGGTGGTCCGGAGCGAGAGCGCGGCTGACGCAAGCGCGTCGTCCGTGGCTGCGAGCCCGCCGGCCGCGACGCGGGCGATGGTCGCCGTGACCTTGTCCACCGGCAGCCGCGTGCCGATGACGCCGGTCGAGAGGTGGAGGACCTGGATCGGGTCGATCCCGAGGGCCGCCGCGACGGCCCGGCCGATGGCCGCCTGGTCCGCGTCGCCGGCCGGCCCGGTGGCCGCGTTGGCGCTGCCCGAGGTGGCGATCACGGCGTGCGCGTACCCGGCTGCCAGCTCGCTGCCGCCGGTGGCCCGCAGGTTGGCGCGTGATAGCTGCACCGGGGCGGCCGCGAAGCGGTTGGGCGTGAACACCGCAGCTGCCGGGACGGGTCCGCCGTCCGCCACGATGAGCGCGAAGTCCTGCCGCCCCGAGACCTTGATCCCGGCCGTGGTGCCGACCGCCGAGAAGCCGCCCGGCATGCGCGCGGCACGCTCCACCGGCGGCAGATCGATGACCAGCGGCGCGAGGAGGGGATCGGGCGGGTGGGACATCAATGGGCCTCGCGTTGGGGGAGTCAAGGGGTCGAAGGAATCGGGGGATCGGGTGGGGAAGGGCGCGCTACGGCGCCAGCGGAAGCTGGAGGAGCCCGGCGGGCTCGGGCAGCCCGTGGACGACGTTGAAGGCCTGGATGGCCTGGCCGGCCGCGCCCTTCACCAGGTTGTCGAGCACGCCGATCGCGAGGACGCGGCCGGTCCGCTCGTCCACGCGGCAGAACACGCGGAACTCGTTGCTGCCGAGGACGTGCTTGGTGGCCGGGGCCTCGCTGGTGACCGTGATGAACGGCTCGTCGCCGTAGGCGGTCGCGTACAGTTCGTCCAGCTCGGCCTGCGTCACCGGGCGGGTCGTGCGGACGTGGCAGGCGGAGAGGATGCCGCGCGTCATCGGGACCAGGTGCGGCAGGAAGTCGATGCCCCGCGCGCCCGGGTTGGCGCCCGGCGCCGGGGACTGGCCAGCCAGCTCCTGCTCGATCTCGCCGATATGGCGGTGGCTGAAGATCCCGTACGCCTTGACGCTCTCGTTGACCTCGCCGAAGTGGAGGTCCGCCTTGGGGTCCCGGCCCGCGCCCGAGACGCCGCTCTTCGCGTCCACGACCAGGTCGCCGATGAGACCGGCCCGAGCGAGGGGCGCCAGGGCGAGGATGGTGGTCGTGGCGTAGCAACCCGGGGCGCCGACGATCGCAGTCGCCTTCGTTCCCAGCGCCGCCAGCTCCGCGCGGTGCAGCTCCGGCAGACCGTAGACGGCGCCCGCCAGCAGCTCGGGCCGCGGATGGTCGAAGTGGTACCAGGCCGGGTAGTCCGCCGCGTCCCGCAACCGGAAGTCCGGCCCCAGGTCGATGACCGTCTGGCCGCGCTCGAGGAACTGGTCGATCCGGGCGGCGACGGCGCCGTGCGGGAGCGCGAGGAAGACTGCCTCGGCGTCGTCCGGCACCTGGTCGTACACGTGCAGGTTCCGCGTCGCGAGGTGCGGGTGGATCCCGGCGATGGGATCGCCCTTTCGCTCCCGGCCGACGAGGCCCTTGATCACCGCATGGGGATGCAGCGCCAAGAGCCGGATCAGCTCCGCGCCGACGTAGCCGGTCGCGCCCACGATGGCCACGCGGACCGGGTCGCCCCCGGCGAGGGCGCGCGATCCACGCTCGGCAGCCGTCCCGGAAAGGGGGGTGGAGGTCGGGCCTGACGCACGGTCCGCCGCGATCACCGCGTCCATCGAGCCCGCGCTCACGGGCGCGTGCAGCCGCTCGCCGGCGGCAGGCTCGAAGGGTCGGAGATCGGGCGGAGCGTGGTCACCGAATGACTATACACGCTCGCTGCATAGTCATGCAAACGGTGATGGAGCGCGGGCTACCTCACGCGGGAGTCGATGAACCGCAGCCAGTTGCGCAACTCGACTTCCCGGATCTGCGGGTCGATGATGTCGTCGCCCACGTTGAGCTCCGCCCGCAGCTCTGCCGAATCCGGGTTGGCGGCGAGCTCCTTCATCCTGGCTGCGTAGGTCGCGACGGCCGCTTCATCGGGGAAGAAGCCCTCCCGCACCAGCGCCTTGGCCCTTGCCGCGATCAGGCGCCCCATCTCGTGCAGGTTGTACTCGGGATGGTATTGGGTGCTCCAGAACGAGGCGGCCCCGTTCTCGAAGATGGCGGCCTGGATGGGCGTGTGGGCGTTGGTGGCCAGCAGCGGCGTGCCTTCAGGGAGGCGCGTGACCTCATCCAGATGCATGATGAAGGCATCGAAGATCGCCGGTTTCCCCTCATGCATCGGCGAGGTTCGCGCGGCATCGGTCAGGTGGATGTCACGGGCGATGCCCCACTCGCGGCCGCGAGGGTTCACGGCCACCTCGCCTCCGGCGACCAGCGACGCGAGCTGGATGCCCCAGCAGCTCCCCCAGCTGGCCGCTCCCTCCTGCATCAGCGCTCGCGCGAAGGAAATCTGCGCGGCAACCCGGGGGTCGTCCGTGTGGTAGACGGTGAGGTCCGATCCCGTCCAGATGAACCCGTCGAAGTCCTCGATGGAGGTGCCGGGCGGGAGCGCGAAGTCCGGGTCGGCGACGTAGACGATCTCGGTCGTCGCGTTGGGGGCCTCTCGCCGCAGGACGCCCTTGAACAGATCGTGGGGGTGGCCGACGTCGGACCGGTCGAAGTTCTCGCGGCTGGCGGCCGGATAGCAGTTGACGATGCAGATCCGGAGGGGCGCCAGGGTGGTGGGTGAGGTCATCGTCGTGCCACTCGCTGCGGGAAGTCGGTGATGAGACCCGTGATCCCGATCTCGACCAGGCGCGAGATCTCCTCAGGGTCGTTGACGGTGTAGGGGTTGAGCCTGGTCCCGCGGGCCAGCTGCTCCTCGAGTTGCTCGATCGAGACACGCGTGATCCGGGGATTGAACGTGTCGAAGAACGGGTTGCTGAAGTCGATGGGATCTTCCGGGAAGAGGCCCAGGAGGGCCTGCACCTCGAAGTCGGGCCGGCGCTGCTTCACGGACTTGAGCCATCCGTGCTGGGCCGACGAGAACAGGAGATGTTCGGGCCCGATCCCCACCTCGTCTGCCAGCGTGAGCACGGCGCCGACCACATCGAAGGCATCCTTGGGTTTGGGCTGCGCTTTGAGCTCGAGGTTGAGGAACCAGTCCAGCTCGAGCGTCAGCTCGAAGGCTTCACGAAGCGTTGGAACCTTCTCGCCGACGTACGTGGATAGCTCGCTGCGCTCGACGGCCCCGGCGGCGACCTGTCCGAAGGGATCACCGCGCTCGAAGAAGGTCCCGGCGTCGAGCGATCGGATCTCGGCCAGGGTGTACGTCGAGAACGGGGCGGGGACGCGGTCCGGGAACTTGGCGGCGACGTCGGTTGTCCGCATCATCGCGTCGTCGTGCATCAGGAAGAGCTGATCGTCGGCGGAGACCGCGACATCGGTCTCCCACAGGTCGGCGCCGACCACG